>JBEKHU010000089.1:0-8394 GCA_050012115.1 Bryobacteraceae bacterium
TCCGGCCTCGCAGGGCTCCTCTCCAGCCGCCCCCAAACGCATAACTGACCGCTCAAACACACGCTGAAAGTGGTTCCCTTTTGCTCCGCCCGAGTGGTCCCCTTTTACTCCGCCCTTGACACCTTTTGGGCCAGGAGCACGCGGAAGTCGGGCTCCATGCGGATGCCGCGGTAGCTGCCGCCCGGCCGGTGCTCAGCGTAGAGTTTCTCCAGAGTGTTCTTGGCGTTGAGGCGACGGGATTGCTGGGCGTCGCAGACGGCTACGATTTCGACGTTGTCGAAGAAGGGGTACTGGGAGGTTTCAAAGACCCCGCGGCCGCCGCTGCCGATGATGCCGACGGTGACGCGGTCACTGGGCGCGGGGGCTCCGCGACCGAGGGCGCGGGCAGGGATGATACAGGGAGCTGTGGCGGCAAGGATGGCTGAGCCGAGGAATTCCCGGCGCGTCGGATGATTGGCCGTGCGCATGGAGGATCTCCGTTTCGAGGGTGCGTATACGTAGCAGACCGCAGGATGAGGATATCACCCACGGGGACCGCCATAGGATGAGCCGGACTCCGGACACAGGGCGAACGGCGGCAGGCACAGAGTCTAATCCACATTCTCCCGGCCGATGATGCGTGCCCTTGCCCCTGTGGGTGGGACTGGTGCGCTGCCGCCGTCGGGGCCCTGCCTCACTCCACGGTCAGCGCGACGCGGAACCCCGAGGCGGAACACCAGGCGCGCTCATACCAGTCGATGCGCGCCGAGGTCCGGCAGCCCTTCGCATCGGTGTCATAGGTTCCACCTCGCAGGATATGTCCGCGGCCACCCTGCGCACAGGGATTGACCTGCTTCTCCGGTGTGTAGTTCGAGCCGCCCGTGTCGGAGCACCACTCCCAGGCGTTCCCGCTCATATCGTAAAGGCCCAAAGCATTCGGGCGGAAGGATCCCACCGGAGTCGTCCGCCCCGGGGTGGGGCCCGGCTCGTTATAGGGGTGCAGGTTGTCGCCGCGGAGTCGGAGCGAGGGCACAGCCTGGCCCGTGCCGGCCGCGTCAAAATTCATCTCTGCGGCCCGTGCCACGTCCTGGCCGTTACCAAAACGAATCTTTCGGCCTCTCTCCCGCGCGGCGAATTCCCATTCGGCCTCGGTCGGGAGGCGGAATCCCCTGGTACGGCGGACTTGCGTCGTCGCCAGCCCGCCCGGTTCCAACAACCGGCCGGTCTTCTCGTCATAAGCGGGGGGCAGGCCATGCTGCCGGCTCAGCCAGTTGCAGTAAACGATGGCGTCTTCCCACGCGATCAGGACCACGGGGTGGTCGGGACCTTGCTCGAACCAGTGCCTGCGCCAGGACGGCCAGAACTTCTCGCCTTCCCGGATCACTGCCTGGCTGGGGTGAAGTCCGGCATCGCCCTCCGCCACCGTCTTGTGTCCAGTGGCTGCGACGAAGCGGCCGAACTGGGCCACGGTCACTTCGAACCGGGACAGCAGGAAGTCGTCCACCTGCACTTCGTGAACCGGCACTTCCCGCATCGCGAAGGGGCCGTCGCCAAAGAGATCGCCCATCTGGAAGTTTCCGCCCCGCACCAAGACAAAGCCTTCATATGCGGGGCCGGAAGGCTTCTGCGGCTCGGCGATAGCACTGAGGCCGTACCCGGCCAGCGCCGTCAACGCCAGGATTGCGCCGAACCAGCCGCGCTCATGCCGTCTCGTTGTCATCAATTGCTCTCTTCGCAAGTTTCCCGGCCATCAACGGCAGAAACCGGGAACAATGACTGGAGGACGTCCCTGGTTTGCTTAGCTCTTAACCAGGATTTCCAATTTGCCCTCCCGGCCACGATGGATTATACACCCAGGGGCCTACGCTGAAGCTGCTTTCTCCATTTTGCCCCTCCTGAGCGATTTCGGCGGCCCAGTGAGGGGCCAGTTCCGACTCCTCCGGGCAAGGAAGTACCGCGAAGTGCCTGACTTCAAATTCCCGAGTGAACTGGCCGTCGCTTGGCTGACGCGACTGGGCCATTTCCCGGCTTTGTGCCCGGTTTAGAGGGAAGGAAGCTATACTTCTAAAATGTCTTACGACCCCTTTCAAAAGGAAGGGGTCGAGACCGAACAACGCAAACGGACACACCCCGAACAAGATCAGTAACGGTTACGGACCTTCTTCACCGCCGCCTCTTTGATGGCGGCCTCCCTTGCGGCAGTCCTCTTGGAAGCGGCTTTCTTCGATGTGGGTGTTGCTGCCTTTTCCTTTGCCGCCTTGACCGCTGCCCAACGCTTCCGGGCCGCTGCAGCCATGGTCCTTCTGCCCGCCTTACTGATTCTTCGCTTCGGTCCAGGGGATACCGTGACTGGCGTTGACGATTTGGACTTGTCTCTACTTTTGGCCCATCGCCGGTGTTGGGCTGCACTCATCTTGCGGAGGGTTTCAGCAGAGAACTTCCGGCGCCTGGAGGCGGCGCCTTCGGGCGTGGCAGCGGACTTCGCGGGGCCGCTAGTTGGGAGTCTTCGGAGTTCGGCTATCTGTTGGCCGATTCAGGTCTCTTGCAAGTCGTAGCCTTCGATGACGGCGGTGATGATTTCGTTCGTAAGCCTCGGTGGCCTGTGAGTGTCCGTCTCTATTGCAGCTCCGTTCACATCGTCGTGGCACAAGGGAGCGACGTGAATCCGGCAGGAGCTCGGTCCCAGGACTAGCCGGGGAGTCTAATTGGGAACTCCTTTTCCTGCGCGGCCTGAGGCCGTATTGTGAGAGCGCCATATAATAGAGCCCAGCCATGCGAAGCATCACGGTTGCCTCCGTTCAGTTCGAATCCAAGCCTGGAGACAAACAGGCCAACCTGGCCACGATCCGCCGATTTGTCGAGAGCGCCGCCCGGCAGAAAGCCGAGATCGTTGCGTTTCCGGAGTGTTGCATCACCGGATACTGGTTCCTGCGCAACTTGAACCGCGAGCAGTTCGCGGCGCTGGCCGAGCCGGTATTCGAAGGGCCGTCCTCGCAAGCGCTGATGGCCATGTCCCGCGAGTACGGGATCAGCATCGGCGCGGGGTTTATCGAACAGGGCGCGGACGGCAAGTTCTACAAGCCCTATGTGGTCGCCATGCCGGACGGAACGGCCAGGTGCCACCGTAAGCTGCACGCTTTCGTGAGCCCCTATCTGACCAGCGGCGACCAGTACACGGTGTTTGACACGCCGCACGGCTGCCGCGTCGGCGTCCTGATCTGCTATGACTGCAATCTCATCGAGAACGTGCGCGCCAGCGCCCTGCTGGGCGCGGAAATCCTGCTGGCGCCGCACCAGACCGGCGGCTGCCGCACTACGAACCCGCATCTGATGGGCCTCATCGAGCGCCGGATCTGGGATAACCGCGCCAGCGACCCGGAAGCCATCGAGCGCGAACTGCGCGGCGACAAGGGGCGCGGCTGGCTGATGCGCTGGCTGCCCAGCCGGGCGCATGACAACGGCATCTTCCTCGTCTTCAGCAACGGCGTGGGCGTGGATGACGACGAGATCCGCACCGGCAACGCGATGATCCTCGATCCCTACGGGCGCATTCTGGCCGAGACCTGGAAGGCGGGAGATGACATGGTGGTGGCGCAGCTGGACGCTTCGCTACTCGAAAAATGCAGCGGCCGCCAGTGGATCCGGGCACGGCGCCCGGAGCTCTACACGGTGCTGACCAGGCGCACGGGTCTCGAAACCGACACGCGCAGCATCAAGTTTTCGGAGTGAAATCGTTTCGTCGCCGATCAGGCGAAGAGTCTACAATCTTGCGCTCGACGAGTTCATCGCCTGGTACGGCTATCGGAACCTGACCGAATCGCCCTGCAGCCCTGCACTGGTGAGGAGCAGCCTCCTTCGTTTGATCACGGTTCTCCGGGAGGCGCACCTGCGATGCCAATACAATGAAGTATCCATGGGAAAAGTTTTGGCGGGAAAAATCAATCTCGGCTACCTGATCTTCCTGGCTGCCACGGCGGCGTTGGGAGGACTGCTCTTCGGCTTCGACATTGCCATCATCACTGGCGCCGGTCCGTTCCTGACCCATCGCTTTCAATTGAACGACTTGAGTCTGGGCTGGGCTTTCAGTTCGCTCCTCTTCGGTTGCGTGATCGGCTCGACGGTGGCCGGGCGGCTCACGAACCGGTACGGCCGGCGGAGCATTCTGTTGTGGGTGGCGGCGCTGTTCTGCGCCACCTCCATCGCCACCGGCGTGGCGCCGAGCTTCACCAGTTTCGTGCTGGCGCGCTTCATCGGCGGGCTGGCGGTTGGCGGCGCCTCCATCCTGTCGCCCATGTATGTGGCGGAAGTTTCGCCGCCTTCGCTGCGGGGGCGCATGGGGACGCTATATCAGTTGTCCATCGTGGTCGGCATCCTGATGTCGTATTGCATCAACTACCTGCTGCGCAACGCCGGCGCGGCCAATTGGCGCTGGATGTTCATAACCGGGGTGATCCCCTCGGTGATTTTCTTCCTGCTGTTGCTGCGCGCGCCCGAGACGCCGCGCTACCTGTTTCTGGCTGGCCGGGAACGCGAGGGGTTGGCGATTCTGGAGCGCATTGCGGGACGCGCGAGCGCCGAATCGGAGGCCGTCGAAATCCGCGCCAGCCTGGCGGAGAAGCGCCACGCCTGGCTCGATCTGTTGCGGCCGGGAATCCGGCGTGCGGTGGTGGTCGGCTTTGTCCTGGCCATCCTGGTGCACGTCTCCGGGATCAACACCATCATCGACTACGCTCCCGCCATCCTGCGCTCCGCCGGCTGGAAGCTCGATGCCGCTCTGTTTTCCACCTTCATCGTCGGGGTCAATAATCTCGTGTTCACCTTGGTGTCGTTCTGGGTGATCGACCGCTACGGGCGAAAGCCGCTCTACATCGTTGGTTCGCTGGGCATGGCAGCCGCCCTGACGCTCCTCGCCGCAACGGTAACGGCCGGCCGCTTCCAGGGCACGCTCGTGCTCATCCTGATCCTTGGCTACTTGGCGTTCTTCGCGTCGTGCATCGGCCCGGTCTTCTGGACGCTGGTCTCGGAGATCTTTCCGAACAACATCCGCGGCACGGCCATGGCCGTGCCCGTGCTCACGCAGTGGATCGCCAACGCCGTGGTCGTGCTCTTCTTCCCGTATGCGTTCAACCAGATCGGCAAGGCGGTCACATTCGGATTCCTAGCGGCGATGGCCATCGCGCAGGCCGTCGTCACCTGGCGATGGGTTCCCGAAACCAAGAATAAGAGTTTGGAAGAGATCGAGAGGGCTTGGGCGGGCGAAGAGGCTGTGGAGAGTGCAGTTCCCGCCAAGTGAGGGGGCAGCAATTCGCCGGTTGGACTGGGTCCAGATGGAGCTGCGACGCGCCTTGCGGAACTTAGTGCGCCGGCCAGCAGAATCCCGGCCTGCGACTCAGTAGACGCATTTCCGCGCTTCGCCGGCGAACGCGTCCAGCAGGCAGGTCGGCTTCAAAGAAGTGATCCGAAGGGCTCAGAACATAACCGCCACCCGCGCCGGCCTCTTTGAAGCAGCGGCGGACTTCGCGCCGGGTCTCCTCGGGTGTGCAGCCCTTCAGGAAGTGAAACTGGTCGAAACCGCCGATCATGCAGACGCGATCCCCGATGCGGCGCTGGGCCTCGGCCAGGTCTGTATCGCCGCCCATGCCTCGGGGCGTGAAGGTCGCCATGGCATCGGGGTTCATATCGGCGATGCTCTCAAGCAGCTGGGCCATAGTTCCGGCGCTGCCTGAATGCTTTCTGTGATAGATTGCAAGCCGCGGAATCCACACACATTCATTGGAGGCAAACATGAGCAATAGAACCGATCCGGACCGCCGCGACTTCGTCAAAACGGCCGCCGCGGGTCTCTTGATTTTGAAACCCGCAACGGTCTTTGGCTCACAGGCGAACTCAGCGGTGGAGGTGGGTCTCATCGGCTGTGGCGGGCGCGGCAACTGGATCGCCCCGTTCTTCCCCGAGTACACCGGCGCGCGCATCGTTGCGCTGGCCGACGTTATCCAGGAACACCTCGACTCGACACGCGGCAAGTGGAAGGTGGACGACTCGCGCGCGTACTACGGCCCGGAGGCGTACAAGGAACTGGCGCACTCGAAGCTGGACGCCGTCGTCATCGAAACGCCGCCGCTCTTTCACCCGCTGCACGCCGAAGAGGCAGTCAAGGCCGGAAAGCACGTATACTGCGCCAAGCCGATCGCCGTGGATGTGCCCGGCTGCCAGGGCTTCCAGGCCAGCGGCAAGCAAGCAGCGCAGAAGAACCTCAGCTTCTGGGTCGATTTCCAGACGCGCGCCCAGGAGGTGTATCAGGAAGCAGCCAAGCGCGTTCACCAGGGCGACATCGGCAAGCCGGCCTTCGCGCAGGTGTTGTACTATGCCGGCCGGCCCGTCAAGGACAAGGGAACGCCGGGGATGGATCCGGGGGAGCGCCGCCTGCTCAATTTCTTCATGGACAAGGTGATCGGCGGCGACATCATCGTCGAGCAGAACATCCACGTGATCGATGTGGCGAACTGGCTGCTGCAAGGGCATCCGCTGAAGGCGACCGGCGCCGGCGGGCGGACGGACTGGAGCGGCACGGGGTACGACGCGGGCGACGCCTGGGACCACTTCCAGGTGACGTTCTGGTACGGCAACGACGTCGTGGCCGACTTCAGCTCGAACCAGTTGACGAACAGCTTCTCCGACTTGTGCGTGCGGGTCTTCGGCATCAAGGGCTGCGCCGACACGCACTACGGCGGGCTGATCCGCATCACGGGGGACAACGCCTGGATGGGCGCCGAGAAGGACGACACGTTCAAGCAGGGCTGCATCAACAACGTGAAGGCCTTCATCGCGAGCATCCGCGACGGCAAGCCGATCAACAACGCGGATCAGTCGGTGGACAGCAATCTGACGGCGATTCTGGGACGCATGGCGGCCTATCAGCAGCGCCTTATCACGTGGGAAGAGATGCTGAAATCGAAGGAGCGCCTCCACGCCGACCTGAAACTGAAGTGGTAGCGCCTGGGGGACGATGGCAGAACCCACGGTCCGATTGGGCCTCGGCCTGATCAGCATCGGCCGGACCTGGGGCGCCAGGCCGGTGCCGGTGCCCGGGAAAGCCGAGGCCCTCGCGTTTCTGGAGGGCGCCCACGAACTGGGCATCCGGCTGTTCGATACGTCGCCCTCCTACGGGGACAGCGAGGTGAAGCTGGGGCGCTTCCTGAAGAGCCTGAGCCGCGAGGCACGGGGGCAGGTGAGTGTCGCCACGAAGTTCGGCGAGCATTGGAATCCTGAGGCTGGCGAACCTTTCATCGACCATTCTTACGAGGCACTCCGCCGGAGCCTGGATCGGAGTCTGGAACGACTGGGCTCGATCGATCTGCTGCAACTCCACCGGACTTCACCGGCGGTGCTCGGCAGCGCGGATCTCGGCAGGGCGTGGGAGTACGCGCTTCAGGCCGGCGTCAGGAGAATCGGCGTGAGCGCAAGCGACCCCGCCTCGGCCAGGGCAGCCCTCGAACTCGGGTACCAGGTGATGCAGATGCCCTACAACGCTTCGCGCGAAGACATGGGGCCGGCGGTGCGCGAGGCGGCCTCGAGAGGCGTGGAACTGCTGATTAACCGTCCCTACCAGGCCGGCGCGAAGCTCTATGAGACGGCAGCACCGGACAAACGGGCGCTCTTCGCGCATGTGTTGCAGGTGAAGTTCCGGGGCTGGGTGCTCACCGGGACGAGGTCCGTGGATCATCTGAAAGAGAACCTCGACGCCTTCCGCGCGGCGCTGGGATTGAGCGAGGAATCATGAACGCAAGAACAATCGAAAAGATCGAGACCGCCTGTGTCGCTCCGCGCTGGGGTCTGGTCCGCATGCTGACTTCAGACGGCATCGAGGGCTTCGGCGAGTTCACTTTGGAGGGACATCTTGAGAGCACGCGCGCTCACGTGCACGCCATGGCCGAATGGTTCACGGGTAAGCCCACGGACGATCTGAAGGGTTTGGTCCGAGGTTTTTACGACCGCAGCTTCTATCACGGCGGCGGAGTCTACATGAGCGCGCTGGCCGGCATCGAGATGGCACTCTGGGACATCGCGGGCAAGGCCGCGGGCCTGCCGGTGTACCGCCTGCTCGGGGGGCGCGTGCGCGACCGCGTGAAGGTCTACCGCTGGGCCGGCGGCAATAACAACGCACCCCAGGCGGCGGCGGAGGAAGCCGCGCGCGTCGTCGCCGAAGGCGCGCGGGCGATCAAGATGAATGCCTGCCCGCCGCTGGCGGCGATCGACACCTATGGCGGCATCAAGGCCGCGGTGGCGCGGGTCCGCGCCGTGCGCGACGCGGTCGGCGAGGACGTCGACATCGCGTTCGATTTCCACGGCCGCGCGAACGTGCCGATGGCGCGACGACTGGCCAAGTCGCTAGAGTTTGCCAACCCGCTGTTCTAT
>JBEKHU010000090.1:0-8368 GCA_050012115.1 Bryobacteraceae bacterium
AAAGCTCCGTGCGCGGACAAAAGTTGCTGCACGCCGGCGAAGAGATCCCCATCGAGCCCAAGAACGCGCCGCGGCTGTCGGCGGCCGTCGAGGAGTTGCGGCGCGTTCAGAAAGCCGATTCTGACGCCGGTACGCGCGCAGGCGTAGACGCCGGAATTATTGACGCGCCGGCGCCGGCCGCGAGCGTTCCCGAAGATCTGTCGCGCGCCGTGGACAAGATGGAACGCGCGCTCGCCGCCGCCATCGACGAAATCGCGCGCCTCCACGCCCTGCGCCTCGGCGTCGAGTTGCGCGAGCGCCTGCTGCGCTCCGTCATCGCCCAGTTGCACCGCATCCCCATCATCCAGCTCACCGAAATGCGCCGCGTCTCCTGAGCCCCGTCGGTGGCCTGTCGTGGACCACGTGACCGAGCCGCCACTGTGTTACGAGCCGCGACTGTGTCACCGAGCCGCGACTGTTAAGGAGCGGATGTTAAGCTGCTCCCCAACCGCTGCTGAGCCGCACGGCTCGGAGTCGGAAACCGCTCCCTTACGGTCGCGGCTCAGTAAAACGGCTCGTTACAAGTGTTCGTGTCGGCTGCCGCGACAGGCCGTCAGACGACGTAGGGCTGGCGGTAGTTGCGAGTAAGCTGTTCGTCGGCCGAGGGGTCGTTGACGAAGCGGCGCGCGGCGGCGTCCCAGTTGAGCAGGCGGCCGACGCGGTAGCTGATGTTGGCGAGGTGGCAGAGCGCGGCGGAGGTGGCGCCGACTTCCACGTCGGCGGTCAGATCGGCGACTTTGCGGCTGCGGCAAGCGGCCAGGAAGTTGCGCATGTGCAGGGCAGTCGTGTCCTTTTCGCTGGTCTTCTCGTCGAGCGTCTTCTGGTTGGCTTCGCCTTTGTAGACCTGGATGCCGCTCTCGTCGAGCCACATCCAGCCGTCGCTGCCGAAATAGATGTTGCCGACCACGTTGCCGGCGCGCACGGGCAGGCCGGCCTCCGGGCCGGTGAGCAGGCCGCGCACCTCGAACAGGATCTCGCGGCCGCCGTAGCCGAGGGTCGCCATCTGGGTGTTGGGCGTCTCCTGGTCGTCGTCGTAGACGAACTTTCCGCCGGTGGAGACGGCGGTCGTGGGGAAGCCGATGTCGCCGAGACCCCAGCGGCACATGTCCATTTCGTGCACGCCCTGGTTGCCGATGTCGCCGTTGCCGGTGTCCCAGAACCAATGCCAGTTGTAGGCGAAGCGGGTTTTGGAGTACTCCTTCATTTGCGCCGGGCCGAGGAACAGGCTCCAGTCGAGGCCGGGCGGGACGGGTTCGAGGGGCGCCTTGCCGATGGATTTGCGGCGTTTGAAGCACAGCCCCTTGGCGGCGTAGAGGGGACCGATGACGCCGTCCTTGAGCAGTTGCATGGCGCGGATTTTGTGGGCGGTGCTGCGGCTCTGCATGCCGACCTGGACCATGCGGCCGGTCTGGCGCGCGACCTCGACCATGCGGAAGCCCTCGTGGATGTTGTGGCAGGCCGGCTTCTCGACGTAGACGTCCTTGCCGGCCTGGCAGGCCCAGATGCAGGCCAGCGCGTGCCAGTGGTTGGGGGTGGCGATGGAGACGGCGTCCACCTGGCGGCTGGCGAACAGCTCGCGCATATCGTTAAACTCGAGCGCTTTCTCGAGTCCGGCCTTGACAAGGCGGGCCTGGGCGCGCTCGCGCGCGGCCTGGTTGACGTCGCAGAACGCCGTGATTTGCGCTTCGGGCAAGGTGGCGTAGGCGCGCTGGTGATCGCCCCCGCGGCCGCCGAGGCCGACGATTCCGACGCGGATGCGGTCATTGGCGCCCAGGACGCGCGCGGCAGAGAGAGCCGCGGCGGCGCCTACGTAGAACGAACGGCGTGTCATCTCGGACATGCTTAACTCCTTCTCTTGAGGATATATCGCGCAAGCACTTCAGTCCGGCGCGGCGAGCAGGCGGGCCTCGATTTCATCGAGCGCGGCGTCGCCGGGCGCGGCCGTGGCGCTGCCGCCGTCGATCAGGCGCACGCCTGAGCCGGCCAGTTGCGCGGCGCGGGCGACCGCCTCGCTGTAGGCGGGCAGGAAGAAAACGGCCCGAGGCGGCAGGGCCAGGGAGTCGAAGAAGTCCTCGAGATCCTCGTAACCCAGGAGCCCACCGCGGGTGTCGATATGGTCCAGCGCGAACTGCTCAACGGTCGCGAAAGAGGCGTCCCAGAGCGAGACGCGGCAACCGCGAGCGGCCAGGCGCAACGCGATCGCCTGCCCGGCGACGGTCAAGCCGATCACGCCGAATTCGGAAGCCTGCTCGGACATGGGCAGCGGATGGACTCATGCTCGCACAGCCCGCGGGCAGCGCGGACGAAGCGTGAAAGCCACGGGCGCGGCCGGTGTCCAATCACAACCAGCAGCAAGCCGGGCGCGGGGGCAGAGGGCCGGCTTCCGGAAGCGCGGTTACACGCCACCGGCGCGGTTCCCGTGTGTGCCGTGATCCAGGACCAACTCGCCCCACTCGAAAGCCGCGAAGGCCACTTCCCGGAGCGGGACTCTTGGGGTGCTTGCCGGCGGGATGGGGATTCATCGTCAGGCACCATCTGGCCGGACTGATTCGGCTCCAGGAAAGGGATTGATATCGTCATCCGGCTGCTTTATTACTTGGAATCAGGGTGGCTCCGTCATGCGGCCTGAATCCTGTGAGCCGGACCGACCGATAGACCTGCCGCGTTCCACCGAGCTGGTATGGAGCGTCCTTTTCAGTGATGGATCGGAGCGGCGGTCGGGGGATGGAATTCCCCGATTTACCTTCTGCGTTCCCGACAGCAGAGCCTTACAATCCCTGCTGGCCACGGACGTCTATTCCGCGGCAACCGCGTTCATTCGGGGAAAGTTCGACGTAAAGGGCGATCTCGAAGCAGCCATACGTTTCAGGGGTTGGCAGCCCCACAGCGGTTTGCGAAAACATCTGCTTAGCGCGATCGCACGCTGCGCGGCGGCACTGCAAAGCGCATTCCAGAGCAGGGCCCAGGCGGCGCGCAACATCCGCTTCCATTACGACCGCTCAAACGAGTTCTACCGGCTGTTTCTGGATCCACGCATGGTTTATTCCTGCGCTTATTTCCGAACGCCGGACACGACGCTCGAAGACGCGCAGGCCGCCAAGCTGGACCATATCTGCCGCAAGCTGGATCTGCAGCCCGGCGAGCGATTTCTGGACGTCGGCTGCGGCTGGGGCGCGCTGATCGGGCACGCTACCGTTCAGTATGGCGCCGCGGCGACGGGCTGCACCCTGAGCCGGGCCCAGTACGCCTACGCCGCCGCCGGAGTTGACGGCAGCGCGCGTGTCTTTGAAGGCGACTATCGGAATCTCAGCGGCCACTACGACAAGATCGCCTCGATCGGCATGTTCGAACATGTGGGCCGACGCCGCGCGCACGAGTACTTCCGCAAGATGGCCGACCTGCTGGCGTCGAACGGACTTTTTGTCAATCACGCGATCGCACGTCCCCAGGGCGCGGGGGAAGATGCGGCCAGCCTGTTCGTGCGCCGACACATCTTCCCCGGCGGCCAACTGATCCACCTTTGGGAAATGATCCGCGCGGCCGAGGACAGCGGCTTCGAGGTGCTAGACGTCGAGAACCTGCGGCCGCATTACGCGCTCACGTGCCGGCGGTGGGAACAACGTCTGGCGGCGAACCGTGACGCGGCGCTGCTGCTGGTAGATGAGCCAACGCTGCGCGCATGGCGCATCTGGCTGGCCGCCTCCGCGCTGAGTTTTGAAGACGGTCTCAGCAGCGTCTATCAAGTCCTGATGAGCAAACGCGGCGCGCCGAGCCGGCGGCTCACGCGCGAGCACATGTATTCAGATCCGGGCCGTTAGCGACGGCTGTTGCGGCCACGGGGCCGAAAAGCTGCAGAATCGGGTCGAGCCCGCATCCGGGGAGTAGCGAGGAAGAGCGTCGATGTGGCGCTTCCCGGTGATAACAGCCCCTCCCACAAGGAAACCGGCTCAGGCCATGAACTGCCTTGCGGAGAGCCTCGGGGGCAGTTCCGAGCGCATGGCCGGCAACCCGGCAAGAGGGCATCGTGCCAGGAAAGTGGCGTTGCCCGAGACCTGGCTGATCGGCGCGTGCGCAGCATCGAACCGTAGCTGCGCCCGACTGACGAACTGACTCGCTAGCGGCGCGGGGGCGCGCTTGCATCAAGCAGCGGGCGGGCATAGAGTGGGCAGCGTCCGAGGCATTGGCCGGAGGTGAATCCAAGCATGACGACGAACCAGACCCGCCGGGTCTTTCTGGGAGCTTCTTTGCCGCTGTCGGTGAGCGCGCTCTCGGCGGCGCGCGTGGCCGGAGCGAACGACCGCATCCGCATCGGCGTGGTGGGCACGGGAGGGCGCGGGCAGTACCTGATGGGCTCGCTGCTGAAGCTGGCGCCGGACGAGGTGGCGTTTCCGGCGGTGTGCGACATCTACGACGTGCGCCGGGCGCAAGCGGCGAAGCTGGCGGGCGGAGGCGCGGAACAGTACGTCGACTACCGCCAACTGGTGGAGCGCAAGGACCTGGACGCGGTGATCGTGGCCACGCCCGACCACTGGCACGCGACGGTGGCGATCGCGGCGATGCAGGCAGGCAAGGACGTGTACGTCGAGAAGCCGATGGTGCACCAGCCGGAGGAGGGCCAGGCGCTGGTGGCGGCGGCGCGGGCCAACAAACGCATTGTCGAGGTGGGGATGCAGGGGCGCGGGCTGCCGCAGTTCGTCGAGGCCAAGCAACGCTACATCGACACGGGGATCATGGGCAAGGCGGGCTTCGCGCGGACGTGGTACCTGTCGAACGCGGGGTACGTGCAGACGGCGCCGGCGGGCTTCGAGAAGAAACCGGATGGGCTGGACTGGGAGCGCTGGACCGGGCCGGGGCCGAAGGTGCCGTGGAACCCGGGGATTTACTTCAGCCCGTATAAATGGCTGTACTACGACGGCGGGATGATCATGGGGATCGGGATCCACGTGATGGACTCGGCGCACCACTGGCTGGGGCTGCGGCACGCGGCGGCGGCGAGCGCGGGGGGCGGCACGTATTTCTACAAAGACGGACGGGACACGCCGGACGTGGTGACGTGCGTGTTCGACTACGCGGAGGAGGCGACGGTGACGTTCACGGCGGAGTGCCTGACGGCGCCGGGGGTGCGGACGTCGGCGGGGGTGGAGCTGCGCGGCAGCGGCGGCGTGCTGTGGGCCGAGCGCTACGTGGTGGACACGGGCTACACCTACACGCCGAACACGAAATACAGCAAGGCGGAGCCGGCGCGGGCGGGCGGCACGGGAGCCGCGGCGGACGTGATTCTCATGGACTGGCTGGCGCGCATGCGCGACCGCCAGCGGACGATGGCGAGCGAGGTGGAAGGGTACTACTCGGCGATCACCTGCCACCTGGCGGCGCTGGCCTACGCGCGGAAAGCGCGGGTGGAGTGGGACAAGGCGTGGGACCTGCCGGCGTGAGGGCGGGCGCCGGGGAGGCCTCCTAGAATGGAGAGGGGGCGAAGCGATGATCTCAATCACGTGGCTAGGACATGCGTCGTTCCAGTTGACGCTGGAAAACGGCGAGACGGTACTGATCGATCCGTGGATTGAAGGGAATCCGAAGTACCCGCAAGGATTCAAGATCGAGCGCGTGGACACGATCCTGATCACGCATGGCCACGGCGACCACATCGGCGACACGGTGCGGCTGGCGCGGAACTTCAAACCGAAGGTGGTTTCCAACTTTGAGATCTGCGCGTGGCTGGAGCGGAAGGGCGTGCGGAATACGGCCGGGATGAACAAGGGCGGGACGTACGCGGCGGGTTCGCTGCGGGTGACGATGACGCACGCGCAGCATTCAAGCGGTATCCAGGACAACGACCAGGTGGTCTACGGCGGGGAGGCGGGCGGCTTCCTGCTGCAGTTCGCCGACGGCCGCAAGGCGTACTTCGCTGGGGATACGTGCGTGTTCTCCGACATGGCGCTGTACAAGGAGCTGTATGCGCCGGAGCTGGCGGTGTTGCCGATCGGCGACTACTACACGATGGATCCGAAGCAGGCGGCGCTGGCGGCGCGGCTGCTGGGCGTAAAGAAAGTCATCCCAATTCACTTCGGATCGTTTCCGATCCTCAGCGGCACGCCGCAGGAGCTGGCGGCACTGGTGCAGAGCCAGGGCATCGAAGTGTGGGAGCTGACACCCGGCAAGACGGTGCAATGGTAGAGACGCGGCGCCGCGAAGCGCCGATTCCGGGATCCGAAGAAGCCGGGCTCAGACGCGCCGGCCTTTCCAGCCGATGGACAGGCCGAAGAAGTGCCACACCAGGCCCAGTTTGGCGCCGGCCAGCACGACATAGACGGCCCAAGGCGCGAACAGGAGCAGAGGCGTAGCGCCGTACCAGGGGAACCAGGCCAGCACGACGGCGGCGTAGAGTAAGGCCGCGCCGGAGTAGTAGCCGCTGTAGAGCAGAACCAGGAGAACGGGCAGCCAGGTAGCTTGGACGAACCAGGCGAAGGCGAGCCGAAGGCGGACGCCGGGCGTGACGGCCAGGAAACGGCAGCCGTACCTCAGAAGACCGCTCCAGAGGGCCGCCGCGGAATCATAGCGGCGCGCGGCGGCGAGCGATTCACAACGCAAGGTGCGGCAACTGAGCCGGTGGATCTGGAGCAGTCCGGCGAAGGTCAGGTCGGCGGTGATGGAGCGGCAGACCCGGCGATGGCCGCCGATGAAATCGTAGCCGCTGCGCAGGAACAGCAGGCATTGACCGTTCTGCAGCGACTGGCGGGATCGCAAGGAGTTGATTCGCGCCGCGTTCAAGCCAGTGAAGGACAGGCCGGAGGCGCAGGGCAGCAGAAGGCGCGCGAGCCAGGTCCCGCCGACCGGTTTGGGAAAAACGGAGACGGCCTGCAGGGAGTTGGCGCGCGCGTATTCGAGGAGCGAATGGAGGAAGCGCGGGTCGAAGACGGTGTCGGCATCGGCGAACAGGATCCACTTCGACTCGGTGCCCTGCGCGCCAGTCCAGCAGGCGTTGTTTTTGCCCAGCCAACCGGGCGCCCGCGGACCCGCGTGAATAACATGCGCTCCGGCGGCGGCGGCCGGCTCCGCCGTGCGGTCGGACGAGGCGTCGTCCACGACACAAACGAGGGAATCGGGAAAACCGGCCACGGCCCGGACGATGTTCGACTGCTCGTTGCGGGCGGGAATGACGACGACGTGGTCCTCGGAGGTCCGGTCCGCGACCGAAGGCAGCTGCGGCAAGGCCAGGTATTGACGCCGCGACCACCACCCCAGCAGGACGATCAGCAGCCCGCACAGGAGCGCGAGCGGAATCAGAACTTCGGGGACAATCCCGGCACCGGTCTCCTGGGGCACGACGGGCAGCGGGTCCAGAGAGTCGAAAGGAGCAGCGGCCAGGTGCGCGAGCAGGAGGCCCACGGCCGGAATTGACAGGGCCATTGGAGCTAGGATAGCCACTTTGCCGGCGCGGAGGGTGCGGAGGGCCTGGGGAAGCCAGGAAACCGCCCGGGCGAATCGAGCGGCATGAACCGGGACGTGAGCGGGAGAGTGGCGCATGGGAATAGAGCGATGCCATCCCGGAAGCGCGTCATATTTCTCATTCTCAACAGTTTAGAGTGTGGGCTTTCACCCACTCCACACGCCGGGCTGAGGGTTGGGCGGTGTTTTGATTAAGGTCGGTTCATGGAACACCGGGCAAGTTATTGAAAACGCATACTGTAGAAATATTCAATATTGGATTTGCCGGTTTGGTTCGGAAGGTGCAGTGCAAGAGACGCGATTTGTCTGTCGACACACTGATGGAAATGGGTCGGCGTGTCCCGCATTCTTTCGGGTTTTAGAAGGAGTTGAGTTCATGCGCATGAGTTCTCGCTCACGGATGTGGATCGGAATAGCGTTGATGGCGATGCTGATGGGAGGAAGCGTGGCGCTTCTCAGTTCGCCCAACAAAGCACTCTTAGGCCTACGCAGGCAGGATTCATTGGAGAACCGGAGCGTGGGATTCGCTCTCGATCCGGGCGTGGTCCTGCAAATCACCGGCTATCAAATAGCGGCCAACAACGCGCTGACGGTCAATTACAAGCTGACCGATCCGGAGGGCAACCCGCTGGACGTGACCGGCGTGCAGACGGCGGGGCCGGTTTCGGTGAGATTCGTCCTGTCCTACCTGCCGGCAGGACAACCAACGGCGCAGTACGTACCGATCACGTTGACCAAGAACAGTTCCGTTCCGGGCAACACGGTGACGCAGCCGTCGACGGACTCGGGCGGCACGAATCAGCTAAACGCCGACTTCACGTACAGCTACAAGTTCAAGACTCTGGTGCCGGGCACGATTCCGGCGGGTTCGACATTGACC
>JBEKHU010000091.1:0-8367 GCA_050012115.1 Bryobacteraceae bacterium
CTGCCAGCTTCGCGAGCGCAGCCGCAGAGGGCTGACCACGTTCGTCAAAGCGTGAAAGCCCGAAAGCCGAAACCTCGGACAAGTCCCTATACCCGCCGCCCCGCCACGGCCCGGGCTTGAGTTGGCGGAACTCTTGGGTGGCGGCAGTACGGCCCGCCTGCGGCGCACGGGAACCCAACCCGGCGCAGCCGGTAGGGGAGCCAACTTGCCACTTTAGGGCTGTTTCACATCTTCTGTAAACCGTGGCCCCTCCGTCCAAGGCCGGATGCTGTACTCCTGGCCGTACTCCGGCCTCCGAGGATGTGGGCTACGCTTATCCCGAAACAGCCCTAGTGCAATACGCGATCTACGGACGCACCTCCGAAATCCCCCGTCTGGTTAACACAGCGGAGAAAACCACTCAGACGGATTTCTCCATTCAGCATTTCGTACCTGCGTTGCACTTGGGGAGCCAAGACCGACGCGGAAACCTCCCTGGTTTGTTAACAGCACGGGATCGGCCGCTCATGAGCTCCCGCGGATCCACCTGAAACGAAATGCGTTGAATCGTTCTTCAGATCTTGCCAACGCCTTCTCGGTAGACTGTTTTTTTCGCAGCTGGCCGCATCCTTCCATCTCGATCGGACGTGATATCGCGCCCGCGCCGAGTGGTTAATAGGGCGTGTTAACCGCCGGATGCGGAAGGCGGCCGGCTGAGCTTTCCGACAATTGACCTCCCGCGGGCGCCTGCCACACCGAACCGCTGATTGCCCTCAGCGGGCACTCGTGGTTCATGCTCAAGGTCAGTAGATATCTGCACGGGTGTCCGTGCAGACATTAACTGACCGCGACCTGAGACCTGAGTGCCGGCGTCGCACAACCCATGCCGCCCCAGCCGTTCGCAGGCGGAGTGGCGAGCCCGCCCGGCTAGCTAGTGTAGAGCTACCCAGGCCATCAGGACATGAGTCGCCCTGACCGTAGATGCGGTTCCTCTGTGCGCGTACGAGGGTTGTGATCGATAAGTGATTTCCGGACAAATGGCCGTCTGCCGCTGAGCGGGCCCGCCCGTTCACGCCGCTAGATGCACCAGCAGCGCCTCCACTGGCCGCCCGTAAGCCCTGGCCAGCACGCCGAGTTGCGCCCGGCTGCGCCAGGATGCCCGTAGACGCACCGGAACGGGTCGGGTGTTGAACCCCCCAACTCTATCCCGAAGGAGACGATAGCCGGGGGCTTGAAGATTAACCGATTGAGTTCTTCAAGACCGCTTGGCAGCCAATGCGCTCAGTTCTCCGCAAGATCGATAACGCAGGCAGACGAACTCCCCCGGGGAAACGCCCGCCCGTGCGTGTGCGAATTGACGGTTTAGGCCCTTCGAAAAGGGTGGCCACGATTCGGGGCATACCCCGGTCCCCGGCCTCTCTTGGAAAAAGCGAGTCCCCGTCCGACTGTGCCCAATTTGGTGCCCACCCCCTGCATAGCAGCGTTGCTCACCGTTGCGAGAGTGCCGCTTCGGGGGCAGCGTAAGTGATTGGAAATTAGCAACGATTGGCAGCCATGCACAACTGTTGTGCCCAGTGCTAAGTTATTGATTCTACGTGCGTTGACGATTCGTAATCAGCAGGTCGCCGGTTCAATCCCGGCGGGTGGCTCCATAAAATCAAACACTTACAAGGGTTTATTCCATCAGGTTCGGCACCCGTGCAGGCCACAACTGCTACTGGAGTACCAACGGCACATGGAGCGACACTCAGCATGCTCCCCGCGTGTCGTGAAACAGGAAACCGGGTTAACAAGTCTCTTCGACACGCACAGAAGCACCGTGGAGCACTCCGGGGATCAGCGGCCGGACGCTACGACAGTGTAGCGGAGCGCTTCCAATTCCCGAGTTTCCCCAGGCCCCTACCCCGGCCGCATGCCTCGGGGCACGGGATCAGCTTTCAGCCCTGGCCTCAGGCTAGTTTGGCCAGCAGCAGAAGAACACCCGAGACGCGGCGCATCAGTACACAACCACCGGCGTCGGTTCGGGCGAGCCCTCGCGTAGAAACTTATCGTAGCGCGCGCGGTACTCTGTTTTGTACGCCTCGACTGCCGCCGAATAGCTAATGCCGGCAACGCCGTCCTGCCGCACGAAAACTACATCCAGTCTCCGGGCAGTGGCCGGTAATTCGATGCGGTTCTCACGGATGGCAACCTCCTTCCCATCCGCTCGCGCGAAGGAGGCCTTCACAAACCAGGGTAGGTGCACCACAACGTGGCGAGGCGCGATTTCGAACTTGGGTTGCAACTCCAAGGTCATGCCGGCGTCCTGGAAGGTGGCCTTGAACGCCACTGGGCCGAAATACGTGGGAGCATTGTGCACCGCGATCGACTGGTTGGCGCCGGCCCACACCGGGGAGACCACAGAGAGCAGGTGAAGATACTGCTCCTCTTCGCGTAGCAGCATGTTGCGGACCGCCGCAACATACTTGGCCCCGAACCAGCCATGCGGCATGAGGTTATCGCCAAAGTCCCGCTCGCCCCACGGCCGCACGCCCCATTCGAAGCCGGCGTGCGTTGCCGAGGTGTGTACCAGGAGCGCGTACAGCTCTTCCAGAGCCTTGCGTTGCTCGCCACGCACCGTGAGGGTTTCGGTGTTTTTCATCGTGAGGTAATGGTGCAGCCGGCCGGCGTAGGTCATGAGGCCCTCGCCGTATTTGGCGCGCGTGCCTTCCAGAGTGCCGGTGACCTTCCGGTCAAAGTGCGGCAGCAATTGCTCGGGGTAGAGCGTCAGCATATTGCCCCAGTCCTGCCCGTTCGGCTGATCGATGCCTGGAGGGATGTAGCCGTTGGTCTTGGCCGTAATCTCGTCCAGCTTGCGCCAGAGGGTAGCGCCGTAATCGTCGTACTCCTGCTGGAATGCACGGGCGTCGTCCGTCCGGCCCAGCGCCTGGGCCAGCGCGATGGCGTTTTTCAGCCCGGCCAGCGCCCACAGGTTGTAGCCCGAAATGTGGGCGACCACCTGGGTGAACTCCGCGTCGCGCGGATTGCTGGCGGGCATCAGGTGCAGCGGATCTTGGCGGCGCGCGTCGCGTAGCCAGGCGACGGCTTTCTGCACCGCCGGATAGGCAAGCTCAGCGAAGGAGCGGTCGCGAGTCATGCGATAGTGCTGTCCGAAAGCCCACAACGCCTGGCCCCAGCCGTCGAATTGGCCGTCCTGGGAGAGGAAATTGCCGTCGGCGCGCTGGAAGCGAAAGAAAAAGTCCAGGCATTGCCGGGCCAAGTCATGGTAGCCCGCCACATCGTACGCGCGCACGATAAAGGCGCCGTCGCGTAGCCAGAACGCGTGATACTGGAACTTGTTCACGGTCTGGATGTAATCGTCGTCGATGCGGTCTCGCGCAATCATGTCGTAAACCAGGCTGGCGCGGAATGTGTCGGTCACCTTCTTCTCGGCGAGCGAGATCTGCATACCGCGCGCCAACTCGCGCTCCCACCAGGCGGCGGTCTCGCGGAAGTAATCGTCGAATGAGGCCTCGCGCAATGCGCTCAGCCGCGCAGTGTCGCTGGATGGGATCGGCTCGACGGGCATTTTGAAAACCAGCGTCTCGGATTTGCCTGGCGCCAGGCGTACGGCGTACTGCGTCATGAGGACCGGCGTGTCCGGCAGCACGCGGGCTTGGCGCGGCGCCGTGTAGAGGTCCGTGCGGGTAAGCCACAGCACCGGTTTCGGCGCGGATGGGAACAGGTACACGACATCGCCGGACCGGGTAGCGCAGTCGCGTTTGAAGCCGTACTCCCAGTTCGGGTCGAACTCCAAACCGGGCTGGGCGTAATCGCCGTGTCCAGTCGGCTTCACCGGTCGGAGAAAGCGATGGTCGCCGACGCCGCCGGCTGAGCTCACCTCGCTGGTGTACCGGAACGCCACATTAAAATACGACGCGCGGGGCGCGCCGCTGGTATTGCGCGCCGTCACCCGGATGAAGTTTACCGGACGCCGGTCGGCTCTGTCTTCACGCAACGCGCTGCTGAACGCGGTCACACGGTAAACCACACCGCTGTCCCGGTACTCATAACTGACAACGGGTAAATGTCCCTTTTCGAGGGTGCGGATGCGTTGCGACGCAGGCGTGGCCGGATAACCGGTCAGGAACATCAACTCGCCGTAACCTGTGTATAAGTAGCCTTCCGGTGTGATCTCGGTCCCGACGGTCGCGTCCCGGGTGCCGATCACGTCTGTGGGAGCTGCCGGGTAGGTGAAAGGCTGCCCGGGCGCATCGATGGCCGGGTTCACCATCTGGGCCACGGCGGGCCAGGACAGCAGAGAGGTAAAGAGTAGCCTCCGAATGGAACGAAACATGCAAAATCTCCTTTCGCCCGGTGCCATTAAGCCCCGGGCTGCCTTGGATCAATCGATCAGCTTCAGACCGAGCTAGATGATGCGGGGTCCTGCGCGGACGTATAGACCGAAGTTTCCATTTTAGAGTCCCAAGTCCTATTCAGGATACGCCCAGCGCCATCTGGTCCTGCGAGTCGCATTCTTTGCTCTGGGAGCAATCTTCGCCTCCACAAGGTATGGTTGCGCCCTGCTTCGCCAACCGCCCGCTCGTCTTGGCCAACCCGGGCTTCTACGAGCGGAACAACTGGAACGGCCACCACACAGCCCTCTACACGAAAGACTTCTCTTTAAGTACGTTGTGCAGGACCTGTTCCAGTTGTTCCATTTCGTGTGCCTGCCGAGGTCGCACCGGCACAGGGACAAGCGGCCCCGGCGGCCGGCTTGGTGGCGGGCGTGGAGGGGCCGAAAAGCGCTCGTCCGGGGCTGACACCGGGCGATGGAACAACTAGGTCAGTGACCTGGTCCAAAACCAATGCTCGGCAGTATCTACAGGCGCGGCCAAACGTACTGGATCAAGTACTCCGTGAAGGGCCAAATCTTTCGGGAGTCGAGCCACGGCAACAACGCCGCCGACGCTGAGCGATTGCTTAAGAGGCGTGTTGGTGAGGTTGCTATCGGCAAGTTCTCTGGCTTGGCGCACGAACGCGTAACCATGGACGAGTTGTTCGATGATCTGGTGGCCGACTACAAGGTAAATCGCCGGAAGACGCTGCCGCACCTTCTATCGCGGCTTCGCCTCCACCTCCGACCCGCATTCCGGAAAACCCGCGCCAATGCACTAAGCACCAGCCAACTGAAGCGGTATATGGCAGCGCGACTCGAAAACGAAGCAGCACCGGCAACGGTCACCCGGGAACTGGAGTTTGTAGAGCGTGCGCTCCGCCTCGGCGCTCAGTGCGAACCGCCCAAGGTGATGAAGGCGATTTGCATGCCGTCGCTGAAAGAGAAGAATGTGCGCGTAGGATTCTTGGACGACGCCGGTACCTGAAGCTGCGCGATGAACTCTCGTCCTACTTGAAGGCAGTCTTTGTGACCGGCTATCACGTGGGTGCGCGACTGGGCGAGTTGCTGGGCCTGCGCTGGAAGCAGGTTGACCTCGCCAATAGCCAGATCGTACTCGATCCGGGGACCACGAAGAATGAGAAGGGCCGGACGCTGCCGATCTATGGCGACATGAAGGAATGGCTTCTGGTGCAGCAGGCAGAGCGCGACGCGAAGCACCCAACCTGCCCGTACGTTTTTGCCCATGACGGTCATCGGATCACGGAGTTTCGCAAGGCGTGGGCGTCGGCCTGTGGACGTGCTGGCCTGAAGGGTCTGCTCTTCCACGACCTGCGGCGGTCCGCCGTGCGCAACATGCGCATGGCTGGAATCCCCGAGAACGTTGCAATGCAGATCACCGGGCACAAAACCCGCTCCATCTTCGACAGATACAGCATCGTCGGTGGGCAAGAAACTCAGGATGCGGCCACCAAGTTGGAAGACCGTCTCACGAGAAATCTGGGCACAATTCTGGGCACAGTGGACCCCGGCGGGGCCAAAGAGGACGAAGACGGTAAGGATGATGATGGCGGAAAGCCGTTGAAGGAGTGAGGGTTACGGGCAGAGGGGTTGGTTGCGGGGGTGGGATTTGAACCCACGACCTTTGGGTTATGAGCCCAACGAGCTACCAGACTGCTCCACCCCGCACTCCGACTATACCGAATCGCCCTTGCCTGCGCAATGACGGCTGTCATCGTCCTGTGATCTTATTGCGGGATATTCCGGCCTGATTTTGGCCCGTCTGGCCGGCCTGTGCGTTCGCCGGCCGGCCTCTCGTTCCCGCGCGGTTTCAGGCGACCCTCGACGGGCGCTGCCGGCCCTGCCGCGGGCGCGAGTCGGCCATCCCCTCACGCCGCCGGCGTCCCTCTCTGTTCCTGAATGCGCGTTCGCGCCGCGGGTCGCGGCCCGCGTCCCGCGCCCCTCACGCCAGCTTGGCCGTCAGCATCCACTGCAGCACGCCCTTTGGCCGCGCCCCCGCGCCGTCCACATCAATGCACACCAGCGCCGATTTGCGGAAATCGATCTCCAGCGTCGGCGCGTTCAGCAGGAATGCGGCCAGCGCGCCGCACAGCGGCTGGTGCGACGCCACCAGGACCTCGGATTGGTCCTTGTGCGCCCGAATTTCGTCCCAGGCCTCTTCCGGCGAGGCGTCCGGAATCAGCGCGTTTGAAGTCACGATCTCGTCTTCGTAACCCAGCGCTTTGGCGGCGACCTCGGCCGTCTCCAGAGCGCGCGCGAACGGACTGGACAGGATCAACGCCGGCCACATGCCGCCCTCCCGCGCCCGCCGGACCACGCGCCGGACTTTTTCCCGGCCATCGTTGGTCAGCACGCGATCGGCATCGCGGCCCGACTTGGCCGCCGCTTCGGCGGCCCCGTGACGTAACAGATAAAGCAGCATCGAACGCCACTCCTCGCCCATTGTGGCACACTGAAGTCTCACGGCGTTTCCGCGGCCGTGGGCTCGACACATGCAGGATTCGGACACCGCGCTGCAGCGCGCCGCACTCTGCTGCGCCATCGGCTCCGCCGGCGCCATCGCAGCCTCCATCGCCGTCTCACAGATCCTGCTCGGCGCCTCGCTGGCCCTCGTCATCATCCTCGTGGCCACGCGCCGCGCGCCTCTGCGCCTGCCCTCGGGCTGGCAGTTTCTGGCCTTCTTCGTGGCCTGGACAACGCTCTCCTGGCTGGTGAACGGCCATCTGCGCGAAGGCCGTTTTCAGATCCGCAAATTCTACGTCCTGCTGATCGTGGCGGTCATCGCCACGACCTTCCGCGGAGTGCGCGACACGCGCTGGGTTGTTTCGATCTGGCTTGCACTGGGCGCGCTCTCCAGCCTCTGGGGCCTCGACCAGTTCTGGCGCAAATGGGAACTCGCCCGCGGCGCTGGAACCAGTTTCTATCTCTCCTACGTGGCCGCGCGCATCACCGGTTTCAACAGCCACTGGATGACCTTCAGCGAAATCCTGATGTTCGCTCTGCTCGGTGGCCTGGCCCTCGTCGTGTGGGATCACGCCACGCCCGCCAAGGGGCGCTGGGCGGCCGGCATCTCGGTCCTGTTGTGCGGCCTGGCGATCGTCCTGGCGATGACCCGCGGCGTCTGGCTGGCCACGGCCGCGGGACTGCTCTACTTGCTTTGGGCCTGGCGCCGCTGGGCCGTTCTGGCCCTGCCCGTGGTGGCTGTGCTCGCCTTCGCCGCCGGCTCGACGGAGCTGCGCGAGCGCATGATCTCGATCGTCCATCCGCACGGGGACACCGATTCCAACATGCACCGCTACGTCACTTTCCGCACCGGCGTGGAGATGATCAAGTCCCACCCTCTGCTCGGACTCGGCCCGGAGATGATCGGCCCCGACTTCCAGCAATATGTCCCCGCCGACATCCCGCGGCCTCTGCCGGCGGGCTTCTACGGGCATCTGCACAACATCTATGTGCAGTACTCCGCCGAGCGCGGCATCCCGGCCATGCTGGCCATGGTCGGCTTCCTGCTGTGGAACCTGGGGCGGTGGCTGCGCCGGCTCGCGCTGCCGGCCCCCAGCGCGGACAAAGCAGCGGACCCCGCCGCCGGCAATGCCTGGCTGCTCCGGGCGGGCGTGGCGATGCTGATCGGCGTGCTGGTGACCGGGCTGTTCGAACACTGCCTCGGCGACAGCGAGATTCTCACCCTCACCCTGTGCACCGTCGCCTGTGTCGACAACGCCTGCCGCGAGGCTGTCCGTGTCTGAAGCCTTGCGCGGGCTCGAGATCGTCCTCGCGGGCGGCGCCGGCGGGCTCGGCGCGGAGACCGCGCGCCTGCTGGCCGCGGAGGGCGCGCGCCTGGTCGTCGGTTTCAAAAGCGACAGCGCCCGCGCCGCCGCGCGCTAGAGCGTCAGGCCACCGTCCACAGTGAGCACCTGGCCGGTGAGGTAGTTGTCGGGTTCGAGGAAGAAACGCACCGCGCGGGCCACGTCCAGGGCGCGGCCATAGCGCGG
>JBEKHU010000092.1:0-8316 GCA_050012115.1 Bryobacteraceae bacterium
ACCGCTTGGCGTCGGATGCGCCGATAGTGGCATCCGAAAGAGCGGTGAGGTCGTCGCTTACCTTGAATTCAAGCGTGTCCTTTAAGTACTTCTTCAGGGTTCCGTTATCGTCGCCCGATGCGGCGGAGATATCGAGGCCCGTATTGTTCGTGAGATTGATGGTTGGCATAGCTGTCGGGTTCCTTTCCTACCAAGGCATACCTACTATAGCGATCTGCCTGATTCTCGCAGGACGAGGGCGGCTGGCGAATCGGGCATTCAATGCGTCGAAGCACACACTTGGACGCAATTGCCGATCTCGCGAGGGTAACTTGCCTTAGCCGTACCCCCACGGACGGACAAATGAAATCCCCCGGCAGAGATTAACAGAAATCGGGCGATAAATCAAGTCTCGAAGCACCCTTTTTGACTTGCATCTTCGAGCGAGGATGGCGATGACTCAGCCTGGGACGGGAAGTTCAGCCAAACTCGCTCTGTGCCATGATCTGACCGATTTCTTGTGCCGGTTTGATTGGGAGCATAATCCTAACCCTGGAGCCGTCGTGGATCGGCCTTCAGGGCCTCCCTTCGTCCTTGTATCTGAGCCTCTTTCCGACTGGCGAGGTCCGGGGTTGATTTCAGTATTCTGATTTGGCCCACTTCGGCGGTTTGTTTTGGCCCACCCAGTGGCGAACGGGTACTCTCATTCGGGCACAGCCCGGACGGAGGGGACTCGTTGGACTGGAGAAGCAAGGTGGAGCTATTTGAACGAATCCGTCGAGAATACGAATTTGGAATTGGGACGATTGCGGGAATGGCCAAGAAGCTGGGGGTGCACCGGCGGATGGTGCGCGAAACAATCGGCAGCGCGTTGCCGAAGCCGCGGAAGAAGCCGGAGCGTCCGCGGTGGAAGCTGAATGCGGCGATCGGGTTCATCGATGTCATCTTGGAGACCGACCGGAAAGCACCGCGCAAACAGTGACACACTGCGCACCGCATCTGGGTGCGCATGCAGAATGAGCTGCCTGAGTGCGAGATCGCGGAGCGAACGGTTCGTGAGTACGTGCACGCCCGGAAGATTGCACTGGGGCTGATGGTGCGGGAGACCTTTGTGCCCCAGAGTTACACGTGGGGCGTGGAATCGCAGGTTGATTGGTACGAAGCCTACGCCGATCTCGCCGGCGAACGAGTCAAGCTGCAAGTGTTTGGGATGCGCAGTATGGCCAGCGGCGCCGCGTTCCACTGCGCCTAGGGAACCCTAACCCTTGATACGGTCTCACTTTCGGTAGTGGGTCAACTGTGCCCAAAGCGCTTCGCGCTTCGGCGGGAGTGTGGCACATTACGTCTTAGCGGTGCACTTTGGCATGAGGACTGCCGTTAGAGAGAGTCCCGCTGAATTGTCCATTTCTGGTAGACATCGCACCGTCAACTCGTGCAAGATCAGCCCGTGATTCAGAGGACTTCATCGTGTTGCAGTACCAGTCTTTGTAATTGTCTTTGGCTTTGACTCAGGCAGCGTCTTTGATTGTTGAATTGCTTCTACGAGGGCGTCAATCATGAATCTTCGGATGCTGGCGAACTTTATAGAGTCGCCGTCATCACAAAAAGAACCAGCACTATAGGGTGCGCACAGGACTCAATTGGTGCTACTTAGAACAGATAAACCGCATGAGCAAGCAGCCTCGTCGCGCCGCTCCCGGGCTGGCCGGTGCGGGGCGAACAAGCTGGACGTATGCCGCAGATCGGCCTGTTGAGACATGGTTCGGGGTTCGAATCCATACCGCAGAGCCAGGAACACCGGCTTTCCACTGCGCGGCGGTATTGGCCGCACAATTGTCATAGATCGCTGGACGGCGGATCAGGTGTCAACGAACCATTTCGGCACCGCCGGAATCTTGCTTAGGTCGAGCATCAGCGCTGTCTTCCCGCCGTCGAGGATCGCGACCACATGAAATGTCCCCTCCGAATAGAATTTGGTCTCAGCTGCATTGTTGACACAAGCGACTCGGCGCACTGGATTGTCCAGCGTTGGATGGAGGAGGAATATCGCTTCGCCGTCAAGCAAGGACCCTCCAATCCCTTCGACCCGAACAGCCAGAATAAGCGCCCCCTGCATCTTTTTATCGATGCGGCCCGTAAGCCGCCGATCTTTGGTTGCGCTTGCACAGCCCGCGAAAATGTCGGCTGTAGGATCTGATTCGAATTCGGCAGGCGCCCTCTGGAACTCCGCTATCTTACGGAATACCTCTTCTACCGGATCCGTTGCCTCCGGCGGCGGCTCAATGACCGTCGCCTCCTCGGCATCTGACGGTGCAGTCGCTAATTGGGCCACCGTATGGACATCGCGCTTGAGGTTGCTCAACTGCCCCAAGATGCCGATGTCGGTGCCAACCTGGATCGCCGGGTAGTACACGCGCGTCCACAGGAAACTTGCGAGGAACCCCACTGTTGCAAACACAATCACGACCAATTCCGTGAGCACGTCTACACCGGCCACATTTGGATCAAGAGCGGAGGATACCAGTTTGCCCGCACTCACCAGCGCTCCACTCAGGTGGTTCAACTCGACGAGCCCCACACCGACCAGGATCTTGGTGAGCCAGTCCGACACTTGCTCAAGATTCGTGCTCGGTTTGTAGTCCAGCCCACGAGCGCCGTCCTTCCGAGCCGATCCGTTATCATCGCTGCCGGTAGGAGCGCGTGGGATTCCGAACAAAAACCCAAAGAGGATCCCTCCTGCCAGAGCCGTTACCCCGGCCATGAGCACGACTACGAAAGCAGCCCAGCTATGAACTATGACCCCAAATGCAGCCACCAACAAAATCGCGAAGGCGCAAACCACACCCAACAGCCACCAGGGCGGATCCTTGGGCTCGCTTTCGGCCTGTTCGTGAGCGTTCTGGCTGTCCACAGTAACCGGCCTCCCTTCCGCTCCCCATGATACATAGCCGGCGTCCAGAAATTCTGGTCCCCGCCGAGAGTAACTCGAGTCCGCTCTCTCCTACGTCGGATTCTTGGACTTCCAAGTCTGATTCAGTGTAAGCCCCGATGCCATCCTTTGGTCCTGCGAGCCGCATTCTTCTTCCCGAAGCCGTTTCCGACCCTTCAAGACGGAGTTCTCGCGCTGCTCGTCAATTCCAAAATCGCGAACTCCCGTCTTTTCAATGTCTTCCACAAACACCCCTCCGTCCCTCACGTCCTGGTCTGCCCGGTTTCGCTGTATCATCGCCCACGCGCTACCCAGTCGCCACCGCCAGCGCATCGATCCGCCGAACCATGCTCCCGAACAACCGCCGTGTGAGATGGCTCGCGGCCAGCATCAGCCAGTGGTAGCGGCATGCTTGACCAGCTGTCCGCCGGTCTTCACCAACCGTTGCTGCAAACTGGTCAGTGACAAGTTCTCGATTTTCGGCAACGCCAACCGCCGCCACAGATTTCCCAGGTTGTACGCGATCAGGCTCAGCCAGAGCCGCACTTCATTCGACCGGAACCGATGGCAACTCAGCCGCGTCATCTTCACCGCCTGCTTGCCTTCCTTGAACGTCGGTGGCTTCACCGTCGGCCAGTTGGGGTTTCTCGACATTCATAGGGACGAGGTGGTGCGCATGGCAACTCCTCAGTCCTCCGAATTGGTGCACTGCTTGTGCACCACCGACTTGCACACAGCAAAGATGGTGAAGCCAGAGCACGCCTGGGTCCGCTTCCCGAAGTGCCAATCTGGTGGAATTGAGACTTTGCAACACGAGGCTTCACTCGGCGGCCTCAGGCACTGAACCTCAGGCGGTCGTATCCTGTCGCCATCGAACTCTAATTGAGCAGATCCCCTTAACGCCAACCGCCGTTTGATTACGGCCGCATCAGCATAGCCGCTTTCAGGGCCTCCCTCGGAGTAGCGCTCCCAATGGTAATGGCCGCTTTCTGATCTGCACTCTTGCCGGCTGCGATTGCCGCGGTCTGTTGTAGCACGTCTTTCTCGGTCTCGCTCTTGAACCACTTCGCGCCGCCAAATCCTAGCAAGAGCGCGTTGGCGACATCTCCCGTCGAGAAACTGAGTGCCGGTGTTGCTGCACCGAAGATAGTGATAGCTTTAGTCGCTCCCCAGGAACCTAGCGCCGCCAGAGCGCCCACGAGCACTGTTCCTAGGAAGCCGGGCTGGAAAACCCCATCCTCGACCTTAGGCAGATGGAGTCCGCTATCACCAATAAACACGTTCACGAAACCGCCTGCTGCTCCGCAAACAATCACGATAACGATCGCCCACATCACTTCCATGGCTGCAACATTTCTCCTTTCAACCAGGATATCCGTCCATCATGGCAGCATCGATTGTACATCCAAACACCCCCATTGGAGCTGTTTTTCTCATTTGTCCGTTCTCAGCGACCCGATTGCCCCACGAAGGGGCCAACCCGGCACCCCCGGACACATAAGAACCTGGAGGTGCGGGGTGAGACTTGAAGCGGGGCTGGGTGCTGACGGACCCAACCCCTGAACAGCACACTCACTGCTCCTCCGAATCTCATTTGCAGGGGAGCAGCGCCGTGAGGCTGCCTCTCCACCCGGCGTTAAAAAGTGGTTAGTCGCTGCCCACAACGGGCATGCGTGTGAGCTGCTTGATTGAGGGGCTAGGATGAAAAGGCCGGATGATGCCTGAAGGCTGATTACGGTTTCTTACCATGAACCGACGCCAGTTTTTCCTCACAAGTGCGCTGGGCGCTGTCGCCGTCCAGGGACAAGGCTCGGAGCAAGCCGAGCAGGTGGATTTCGGATATGCCTTTGCGCCACCGCACCGGATGACCGTGGCGCGCCCGGAGGCAAGCGAGAAGACACTGCTCGATGTCGCGCCCGGGGTGCTGACGATGTCGTGGTCTTACGACGATCTTAGGAATACGCCACTCGCCACCTTCAAGACGCCGCGCACCGAATGGCGTGTGCAGGTACAGCCGCAGATCGATGGCAAGCCGTTCGGTCAGAGTAACTGGAAGCGTGGCGGCGGATTCTTACCACTGCTCGAAAATGACTACCACGACGGCGCGGGTAGCGTGCTCCTCGAAGCCATCGGCGGAGTCGGCGCTGCCCTGGTGAAGGTCACGGTGCACAATGCCGATTCGCGCGAGCACCGTTTCGCCCTGCGGTGCGAGGTCCAGGATGGGTGGGTGGCACATAACGCAGCGTGGATGGACGTAGGCAGAGACCCCGACGCACTGCTTGCCTGCCAGAACGATCGTCCGGATCGTGTGCTGCTCTTTGGGCTCGGCGGCGCTGAGTATCCGGTAGCGGCGAAGGCCATGACGCTCGCGTGGACGCTGGCACCCGGCGAGCGCCGCGAAGGCTGGCTGGTCCGGCCGTATCAGGCATATCAAGCGGACCTGGCGCAGTGGCGCAAAGAGAACTGGCAGGCGCGGTTTGACGCCGCCAGAGCCGAATGGCAGGAACTCCTCAGCCGGGCCGTGCAGTTTGACATCCCCGATGAGGCCGTGAAAGACGGCTTTTACGCGTGTCTCGGCGATGTGTTCATCATGCGCGAGCCACTCAAGGATGGCTACCTGGGCACGGTGCCCGGCACTGAAGTTTATCGGGCTGCAAACCCATTTGAGCCCAGCCTCGCCGCGATCGCGCTGGATCAGATTGGATACCACCGCGAGGCGGCCAACGGCCTGCGGGTTCATCTCGATATGCAGGAACCGAGCGGGGAGTGGGCCGACCCGAAGGGCTGGGCCCACCACATGTGGGGCGGCTCCGGTTTCAAGGCCTGGGCTGCGATGGAGCACTATCGGCTGACCGGCGACCGCGCCTATCTCGAGGCGGTCTACCCGCGCATGGCCGCGAGTTCGCGATGGCAGGAATCGAAGCGTCGCGAGACCCGAGCCTCCAGCGAACCCTCGGCACGTGGGCTGATGCCGCGTGGCATGGGTGACGGCGGTCTGATGAATGGCTCCGACTTCTTCGGCATCTTCTACACGCACAATACCCTGGCGACCTTTGCGGACCGACTCTCGGCGGACGCGGCAGTGGAACTCGGCAAACAGGCCGAGGCGGCCGAGTTGCGGAAGATCTACGAATCGGCGCTCCACGACCTTCGCGCTTCGCTGCAAGATGGCTGCATCCAGGAAGACGGATACCGCTGGATTCCCGATTCGCCGGGAAATCGGGGCGGCAGCCGCTGGGGCATGTTATATGCGCTGTTTCCGGCCGGGCTGCTGGAGGCGGACGATCCTCTGATAGCTGGGAGTCTGAAGAAGATCGAACATTCGATCAGCACCGGGGGCCAGCCCGTGCATACCGGGTGGATGGAAGACGGCGCGTGGGTCGGGATCACACTGGACAACGTCGCCGAGACTCACCTGGCACTGGGCAACGGCGATGCCGCGATCCGCTATCTCTATTCATCGTTGAATCACGGAACTCCGCTGTACACCTGGTGTGAAGAGCGCGGGCTCGAACCCGGAACGAAGAAGACCAGCGGCGACCGCCAGCACCTGTGGACGCCCGTCGCCGTGCTGCGCCTATTGCGGGACGCGCTGGTGATGGAGCAGGGAGACCGGCTGCACCTGGGGCTCGGCACCGCGCGCAGCTGGCTTCAACAGGGGAAGACCGTGGGCATTCGGGAAGCACCCACGCACTTCGGAACGGTAAGTTACCGGATCGAATCCGACGTGACGCATAAGACCATCCGCACTGAGATCCATCCGCCCCAGCGTCGGGCTGCGCGCGAAATCCTGTTGCACCTCCGCCATCCCGAACGGGCGCGGATGCGTACGGTCAGTATCAATGGCCGGGCGACCGGCGACTTTGACGCAGAAAAGGAGTTCGTGCGCCTCCCGTCGGGCGGGCCGCTGCAGGTCATCGCAACATACTAGGGCAGACTCACGTTTGGACCCCACAAGAAGGGGAAGAAATGACCCACGAGATATTTGAAATACTCATCATCCTCTTAATGCTGTGGGCGGCACGACGGACGGCCAATACGACCCTTAGGTTCGGCGTAGGTCTTCAAATAGCCGGAATAGCCTGCAATTTGGCCGCATTGCTGTTCAACCACGGTTCAATGCCCGTAATCCTGCCCAACGTGCACGACAAGACCGCCTTTTTTGGCCAACACCAGTCCTTTCAAAACGCTCTGCTGGCGCCACTGTGCGACATCTTCCAAGTTGGGAGCATGGTCATATCGGTGGGGGATATGCTGATTGCTGCGGGTTTGATGGTACTAACCGTAGCAATAACGCTGAAATGGAGTTGGAATAGAAGGCGACCATGACGTGGCAACGGCAACCATCACAGATCTGATGCGCGCCGGGAGGCCGTCCGCCGGAAAATTGCGGCCCACCGTCGCCACATCCAGCTCGGCTCCCATCTGCGAGACTGTTGTATTGTGCGGCCTGACATCATGGTCGAACGTGTCGGCGGTCTGCATCTCTTCTCGGGCGAAACCGACAAGGGCCGGCAGTGGCTGGCGACCAGGACCGCGACAGACAAGGGACAGCAACTCGGGAAGTCCCTCGGCGTGGACGATGAAGGGGATGCACGGGATCTGGTCGCCGCTGCCGTGGCCGACGGATTGGACGTGGCGGAGTGAACGCGGGCTGACCGCCCGAGGTCGGGTGAAGGTTGGGAGCAAGCAATGAACGAAGAGGAATTGCGGGCAGAACTCGATCGTGTGAAGGCCGAGAACGAGACTCTGAAGAAGCGCGGGCCGCGTGAAGGCAGCACCATGCTGAAGGTCAGCGAGAAGGGCGGGGTATCGGTCTACGGCCTGGGCCGGTTCCCAGTCACGCTATACAGGGAGCAGTGGGAGAAACTGCTGGCGATGAGCGACGAGATCAAGGCGTTCATCGCAGCGAACAAGGACCGGCTCAAGGTCAAGGAATAGGCAGGCAATGGATCCCGGGCCGGGATGAGTGCAGGCAGGACCGGCCAGCCAGGGCCGGGTGTGGCGTCAATGTCCGGCGACGCACCACCCCGTTCACACCCACGGATTCGTCAAAGGCCCGTCGTTACGGGGTTTTGGCCGATCATGGACCATGTTTGTACACGCGGATGACCACGTCTGCAGGCCAACTCCTCAATCGCCTGGTGTATCGGCCGGCCCGCGCTAAATCCGCACGACGAGCTTGCCTTGATTAGCCCCACTGAAAAGGCGGTTCAGCGCCTCGGGTGCCCTTTCGAGACCATTCACCACATCGAGACGGTAATTCAGCTTGTCGCTCATGTGCCAACCGATCAGCTTCAATCCGGCCTCCATGGCCTGGCTCAGGTAGTCGAGGACGATGAAGCCTTCCATGCGCGCGCGTTTGCCGATCAGAGCGGCGAGATTCGAAGGACCAGGCTCGGGCCGCG
>JBEKHU010000093.1:0-8297 GCA_050012115.1 Bryobacteraceae bacterium
CGAGCGCAGCCGGCCAATAAAGAGCGCCGAGAAGAGGAACGACAAGGCGTTAAAGACGAACGCGATGTGGAACCCAAACCAGGACGCGATCGCGCCGCCGAGGAAACTCCCCAGCGCGACCGACGTCCAGGCCGTGGTCTGGGTGAGCGAGTTGGCGGTGTGCAGCTCATCGTGCGTCGCGATGAGCGGCAGGATCGACGAGCGGCCGCTGGTGAAGAAAGGCGAGGCGAACATCAACAGGCCGCTCAGAAACAGCAGCAGGCCGACGTTGCGTTCGTGGATGGTCAGGAGAAACGCGAGCGCGATGACCGAGCGGACCAGGTCGCTGGCGACCATGATGCGCCGGCGGTCGAAGCGGTCGAGCACGACGCCGGCGATCGGCCCGGCAAGGAGAATGCCGACGGCGCGCGAGAGCATAACGCCGCCCACGGCGAGCCCGGAGTGGGTCTGCTGCATCACCAGGGCGAAGACGGCGATGTTGTTGAAGTTGTCGCCGACCTCGCTCACCACCTGCGCGGTCCAGGTGGCGCGGTAGTTGCGGTTCGAGCGTAGTAGATGCAGAAAGCCGGCCAACGCCTCAGCCCCTCATACTCAGTTTCTCGAAGACAGCCAGACTCCCGCCAATACCATGCCGCCGCCGAGCGCGACGGCCAGCGTGACCGGCTCGCCGAGGAGCCACCAGGCGGCCAGCGAAGCGATCAGCGGCTGGGCATAGCTGAACGACGACACGCGCGAGGCGGGCAGGAAGCCGAGCGCATAGCTGAAGATCATGTAACACAGCACCGACGACAGGCCGGCCATGTAGGCCAGCATCCACCAACCCGTGGCCGGCACGGCCGCGAAGTTGAACTCGCGGCCCCACAGCCACACCGGCGCGAGCAGCAGCAGGGTGCTGACCGCGTAGCCCAGAGTATTGATCGGCACGGAGCCATAGCGCCGCAGCCGCTCCTTGGTGAAGACCGTATAGACCGCGAACGAAAATGCGCACAGGAAGACTAGGAAGTCGCCCAGGACGGAAGCCCCGCGCGCCGAACGGCCGGGCGAGAGGTTGAGCACGGCCACGCCGGCAACGGCCAGCGCCATGCCGGCCGCTTTGAGCCGCGTGAGATGCTCCTGCCCGCGCAGCCAGGCCAGGACCAGTACTTGCACCGGCGTTGTGGCGATGACCAGCGAGGCGTGCGCCACCGAGGTGCGGCCGATGCCGACGACGAAGAAGATCTGGTTGCCTACCATGCCCAGGACGCCGACTCCCGCGACGACGAGGAGATCCCGCCAGGGCCATTTCTGAATGGCGGCGGCGGGGCGATGGCGAATCCAGACGACATAGACGGCGGTCATCAGCGCCCCGGCGAGCATCATCCGCAGGCAGGCAAAGAAGACCGGCGGGAAGCTGCGCAGGGCGATCTTGGCCACAACGTAGTTGAGGCTCCAGATGAGGGTCATCAGGCAGACGAGCCCGTAAATGCGGGTCTTCGAAGGTCCCGTCCGGCGGGCCGCGCTGATTGGTCCCAAGGAAATCACTGCGGCTCGAGCGTCTCCAGCGCCAGGCGCACCAAGGCCAGGAAGTCGAGATCGAGCGCGTAGCCGAAGCCCGGCTGGTCGCCCACCGCGATGGTGCCGCGCGGCGTGACCTCGACCCACGGATCGATGACGTCCCGGGTCCAATAGCGGCGGCTGGCCGAGACGTCGCCCGGCAGGACGAAACCGGGCAGCGTGGAGAGGGCGATGTTGTGCGCGCGGCCGACGCCGCTTTCGAGCATGCCGCCGCACCAGACCGGAATGCCGTGGCTCAAGCAGACGTCGTGCACCTTGCGGGCTTCCGCGAAACCGCCCACGCGCCCGAGTTTGATGTTGATGATGCGGCAGGCGCCGAGACGGATGGCCTGAGCGGCGTGGTGCGCCGTGCGGATGCATTCATCCAGACAGATGGGCGTGCGGAGGGCCTGCTGCAGCGTCGCGTGGTCGATGATCTCGTCGTGAGCCAGCGGCTGCTCGATCATCATCAGGTTGAACTCGTCCAGACGCTTCAGATGCTCAACATCGGCCAGCGTGTAGGCCGAATTGGCATCGGCCATCAGCGGGACATCGGGGAACTCGCGGCGCACCGCGCGGATCACTTCGACGTCCCAGCCCGGCTTGATCTTCATCTTGATGCGCTGATAACCGGCTGCGATTTCGGCGCCGATCTTGGCGATCAACTGGGGCATGCTGTCCTGGATGCCGATCGACACGCCGCAGGGGATCTCCCGGCGCGCGCCACCGCCGATCGCCTTCCACAGCGGCAGGCCGGCGAGGCGTGCTTCGAGATCCCAACAGGCCACCTCGAACCCTCCGCGCGCCATGTTGTGGCCGCGAATCCCCTTCGAGAGAGCGCCCGCCTCCGCGGCGCTCTGGAGCGTCCGGCCCAGGGCCGCGGGCGCAATGTAGTGCTTCAGCAGAAGCCAGGCGGCGTCGGTCCATTCCTCGTTGTAAAAGGGATGCTCCCCGCAGGTGACTTCGCCCCACCCCGAGAGGCCGCCCGAAACAACTTCGACGAGAATGATATGGCGAGTGAAGGTGCGGCCGAAGCTGGTCTCAAAGAAATGCACCAGCGGCATCTCGAGCCGGTGCAAACGAATTGTGTCTATTCGGAAGGCCATTTTGCGAAAAGATAGACCGCCGACGCAGGCGTGCGTTCGAGCCCCGTAACCGCGAGCCCGCGCCCCAGGTGTTCCAGGAAGCCGTTGCTGACGCCCTGTTGAATCGCCAGCGCCCGCGGCAAATCGTTGCGGCGGATCTCCGCGATAGCGTGAGGCATGCCGACGTGCGCCAGGATTTCACCGTGCGGCGCCGGCCGGCCCGCCACGACGCCGCGAACGCGTTCGCTGTCCAGATGCCATTCAACCACGCAACGGTCTGTCGGCAGGCCGCCGTGCAAGGGGCTGCTGGTGGTGCCGTACTGGTTGAGCACGAACCGGCGCACGACCGCGCCCAGGCGCTCGATGTTGAAAAACGCGTTCTTGATCTCCAGCGGATCGAAGGTCCACTCGATGAGCCGGATGCCGCGCTGCAGAGCCTCTTCGCGCTGCGCGAGCTTCAGGCGGCGTCCGACACCGAAATTGCGGTAGCGCGCCTGCACGCCCATCATGTGGCTGTGCAGGTACTGGCCGTCCGGCTTCAATCCGGGGATCGCCAGCAGGAACCCGATCATCGGACTGCCCGGCGCCGAGTCGTCGAACGCGCCGATCACCTGGCCGCCCACCTTGCGCGCGACCACAAAGAGGCGCAAGGGCAGAAGTTCGATGTCCTCGAAGCCCCAGATCTCCCGCTGCAGCTTGAGCGCCTCGCGGAACTCGGCGAGGGATTCGAGGTGCCTCAGCGAGATTCGGGCAGCGTCTTGGCCTGTTGCCACAGCGACTCCATCTCCTCCAGCGTCGATTGTTCGAGGCTCCGGCCGCGCGCGGCGAGCGTCCGCTCGAGGTGCGCGAAGCGGCCGCGGAACTTGGCGTTGGTCTTGCGCAGCGCCTGTTCCGGATCGACCTTCAGCCAGCGCGCCACGTTGACCAGCGTGAACAGCAGATCGCCGACCTCGTCTTCGATTTCCTCCCGCGATCCGCGTGCCCGGGCGTGAGCGAGCTCGCCGAGTTCCTCGTGCAGTTTCTCCAGGACCTGCTCGAAATCAGGCCATTCGAAGCCCGCTTTAGCGGCCTTTTTCGAGATTTCGTGGGCCTCCATGAGCGCTGGCAGCGCGCGCTGGACGCCGTCCAGGCGGCCCTGGGGCTGCTCACCCTTTTCGAGCTTTTCCTCGCCCTTGATCTCATTCCAGCGCGCCAGAACCTGATCCGGCGTTTTGGCGTCGCCTTCAGCGAAAACATGCGGATGGCGGCGAACCAGCTTCGCGTTGATCGCTTCCAGCGAATCGGCGATCGAGAAGCGGTCCTCTTCCTGTGCCATCTGGGCGTAGAAGACGGCCTGGAGAAGGAAGTCGCCGAGTTCTTCGCGCAGTCCCGCGAAGTCGCGCTTGTCGATCGCATCGAGCACCTCATAGGTCTCTTCGATAGTGTAGGGCTTGATGGTGTCGAAGGTCTGCTCGCGATCCCAGGGACAGCCGCCGGGCGCACGCAGCCGGGCCATGATCTCGACCAGACGCTCGAAGCTCTCTCCAACGGAAGGTCGAGCGGGTCGATTCTCAGTGGGCAGATCCATCTTGAGGGGGAACTTTGAGCGTAACATACGAGGAATCTCCGCCAGCACAATGACAATGGCGGCGCCGCGCGGGCGTTACACTGGCGGACAAGATGACACCGCAACGACTGGTTGAGTCGCTGGAACAGGCCCGCCTGCAGTTTGGCGCGGGCCAGGAGGAGCTGCTGAGGTGGCTGCTGGCCGATCTGGCCGGCGCGCGGCTGGAGAAGGCCGGCCTGCTGGCGCGGCTGCACGAGGCGCTGTTGTTCGTGCGGGCCTATCCGGCGTCGGCGGAAATTCTCGAACGCGCGGAAGAAGCGCTCGCCGGCTTCGCGGCGCGTGTGCGCCTGGTCGATGCGACCGAACTCGAAGAGCCGGAGATCTCCGGCATCGCCGGGACAGGATTGACCGCCGTGTTCACTTACGGCGTCGCGCGGCATCTGGCCGAGCGGCACGCCCCGCATGCGTGGATCGAGTGGGACGCCTGTGATGAGGACACGCCGTGGTTCACGCTGCTGCCGCACCTGATCCCGGCGCTCGAAGAGGACGCCGCGGTGGAGGCGAACGTGCCGTACCGGGAGTGGGTGGCCGCCGCGGCGCAAGGCGAGCCGGAGCTGGTGTGGCTGATGCGCGCCCTCGAAAAGCGCTTTCGCAATGGGCGCGAGCGCGGAGACCGTTACGACGGGCTGAACCTGCCGGTGCGCTGGGAACTGGGCGAGAGCGCGGCGTCGCGAACGCTGATGCGGCTCCCGGCGAGATCGCCGTTTCTGCACGCAGAGCCGCTGATCCGGCGCGCGCAAGTTTCGTTTGCGGAGATCGAGCGGTTGGCGCCCTTCCCCGAACGCAAACTGAGTCGCGAAGAGGGTGAGGCTATGCTGGTGCTGGCGCTCGATACCTCGGCGGCGCGCTACCGTCAGCTGCTTGGCTTCACCTACGGGGATCCGCAGTCGGTCGTGGAAGTGGATGCCGGACGCGGGGTCGTGTTTTACTTCTCGCGTGTGCTGGCTGAGCGCAAGCTGCCGCTGCGAGATTACCTGGCGGCGACGATCTGGAAAAACGGCGTGCCGATCGGGTACTTCGAGGGCCTCGTCACGGCGGACCGGCTGGAGGCGGGCTTCAACATCTACTACAGTTTTCGCGACGGTGAGACGGCCTGGCTGTACAGACAGATGCTCGCCGCCTGCTACCAGCGCACCGGCGCGCGGTACTGCGTTCTCGACCCCTACCAGATCGGGCACGGAAACGCAGAAGCGATCGCTTCGGGCGCCTTCTGGTTCTACCGCAAACTCGGTTTCCGCTCGATGGACGAAGCGGCGCGCCAGTTGACCGCACGCGAGGAGCGGCGCATCGCGGCGCAGCCCGGCTACCGCTCGCCCGCGCGCGTGCTGCGGAGGCTGGTCCAGCATCCGATGGTCTTCGAAATGCCGGGCGCCACGCCAGGGTTCTGGGATGGTTTCAGTGTGCGCAATCTGGGTCTGCACATTGCGCGCGGTAAGCCCGGCGGACTGGCTAGGGCCCAGCAGCAACTGCGGCGCGGCCGGCGCGATGGGCGGGTGCCGAGGGTGTTTCGCAATGCCGGACTACCAGGCGGGAATTGAGATGGCGCGGAGGCGGACGCGCTGACCGACTTCCGTTCGCGGGCGGTCGAACCGTCCGAATTCCTATGCGACGCCCAGGGCTTTCGCCGTTCTGCGCATATCGGCGGGCTCGACTGCGATGAGCGCGCCGAAACGGCCCTGGCCCGCGCACATGGCATGCATTGAGGTCACGTTGATGCCCGCGTCCGCCAGTTTGCACATCAATTCGGCAATGACCCCGGGGCGGTCCGTGCCCGTTGCCAGGAACGCTCTGTGCTTTTTGCTGAGGGTGACGCCGGCTTTCCTGGCCGCGGCGCCGACGCCTGGCGTCTTCTCTTTCAGGACGATGATGATCTCGGCGTTCCAGGCCGTTTTCCAGTAGCCCAGAAAGCCCATCAAATTCATTCCCGCGTCTTTGAGAGCCGTCAGGATCCGCGCGCCTTCGCCGGCCTTGTGAGGGATCACCGCCACGTAATACTCAACGATTGAAATCTCGTCAGCCATTGCCGCTCTCCTTCCAATAGCCTATGCCAGGCAAGAATCAGAACACAGAGTTCATTCCATTCCCGGGTGACGCCGAGGAAGGAACCCGCCGGGGGATCCTTCAGAAAGCGGCGCAAGGTATCAAGCCGCGGCGGCGAGGAGCATCTTCGTTCACCGCGGCGCAAGTTAGTTTCTACGACAGATACTCTTTCGCGTTCGCCGGCATGGAGAGCAGCACCTTGCGATCGGACAAGGACGCCTTCAGCAGTTCGAGTTCATTGGCTGCGGAGACGAGCGGCAGCGCGACCTGCCCGCCTGAGGCCGCCGAGCGGCATAGCGCCATCGTGATTTCGAAGCCCTTGTAGGCGCTCTCGAAGTTGCACGGGTGAACCTGATTCGGGTCGTCCAGCCAGTCGGCCATCTGCTGGATGTAGGGCGGCATGTCCAACTCATAGTTCATGCAGCCCTCGCCGGAGAAGGCGCCCTGCTTGGTCACAGCGCGCCAGACGCCGCCGGTGAGCACCTCGGCAAAGCCATCGCTGCCTTGCGCGCCGATGCGGCACTTGCGCCACCAGTAGTCGACTTCGGGCACGTCTGGCGCGCCGGCGCCGCATTCCACGATGCCGCGCACGCCGTCGGCAAAGTGGATGAAACCGCCGATGTAGTCGGGCGAAGGATGGGCGTCGGCGAGCTTGCCGCGGCCGGCGGCCTGCGCCATCACCCACTCCGCCTCCGCTTCGCCGTTGAACCAGCGCATGTAGTCCACCAGGTGGGAGAGCATGTGCATCATCCAGCCGGTCGCGGTTCCGTACACCGTGTGCACCCGGCCCAGCGCCCCGCTGGCGATCACTTGCTTTACTGCCTGGTAGTGCGCTCCGTAGCGATGTTGATGGCTCACCGCCGCCTTCACGCCGCTCGACGCCAGCAGTCGGCGAACCTCGAACCCTTCGTCGCTCGAGAGCGCGACCGGCTTCTCCATCGCGATCAGCCGCGCGCCGCTTTCGATGCCGATCCGGATCATTGCGGCGCGCACGGTGGGCATCGTGCAGAAGCAGAAGACATCCGGTTTGACGGTTTCCGCAACCTCGCGCGCATCGGTCGACTTCACCGCGACCCCCAACTTGGCGGCCGCGGCGTCCAGGCGCGCAGGATCGATGTCGCAGATGCCTGCGACTTCGAAGCGGCCGTTGGCCTTGAAAGTGGCGGCATGGTGCATGCCGCGCTTGCCCATGCCGACGACGACAACCTTATATCGCTTGTCCATGACCTAACTCGCGCGCCGGTCCCATTCGAGGACCTTCTCAATCGTGTAATCGACTTCCTGCTCCGTTAGTTCCGGAAACATCGGCAGGGAGATGCAGCAGGCCGCGTTGCGCTCGGAGTTGGGGATGGGGCCGGCGATCCTGGCTTGTTTGCCCCATGGATAGCCTGCCTGCTGGTGAATCGCGATGGGGTAATGGCACTTGGCGTCGATGCCGCCTTCATTGAGGAACTTCAACAGCCCGTCGCGGTGCTCGGGCTTCAGGGTTTCGATGACATACAGATGGAAAACATGGCGGTACCCAGGCACCGCATAGGGCAGCGTGAAGCTCTTCGCGCCCGACAGGCCGGCCGTATAGCGGGCGGACCATTTGCGCCGAAGATCGTTCCACTCATCGATGTGCTTCAGCTTGGCGCTGAGCACGGCGGCATGTAGATCGTCCAGGCGGCTGTTGAAGCCGTAGCTGTGGCAGGAGCGCTTCTCCGAGCCGTGGTTGCGCATCCTGCGGACCTCGCGGTCCACCTTCTCATGGTTCGTCACCACCGCGCCGCCGTCGCCGAAGCACCCCAGGTTCTTCTGGATGATGAAGCTGGTGCAGACAGCGTCGCTGAGCTCGCCGATCTTGAAGCCGTTGCCCGCGGCGCCGATCGCTTGCGCGTTGTCCTCGATCACCAACAGGTTGTGCTTGTCGGCGATTCTGCGCAGGGCCAACATGTTCGCGCACTGTCCGTACAGGTGGACCGGCACCAGGGCCTTGGTCCGGGGTGTGATCGCCGCCTCGATTTTGGAAGGATCGATGCAATTCGTCTTCG
>JBEKHU010000094.1:0-13841 GCA_050012115.1 Bryobacteraceae bacterium
CTCGTATTCAGAAACAATCTTCTGCTTCGCCAACAACATCAATACGAAAGACGGCGGCACGCACCTGACGGGCTTTCGCCAGGCAATGACGCGCACACTGAATGCGCAAGCGCGTTCGTCAGGACTGCTCAAGGACGTCAAGGACGCGAACCTGAGTGGCGACGACGTGACCGAGGGCCTGACCGCAGTTGTGAGTGTCAAGCTGCCGCAGCCACAGTTTGAAGGGCAGACTAAGGGCAAGCTGAATTCTGACATCGGCGGGTACGTGACGCAGATCGTCAACGAGAAGCTGAGCGAGTATTTCGACAAGAATCCGGCTGTGATGAAGAGGATCGTGGGCAAGGCGGTGGATGCCGCGCGTGCCCGCGAGGCAGCGCGCAAGGCTCGTGAGCTGACGCGGCGCAAAGGTGCGCTCGATTCCGGGGGATTGCCGGGCAAGCTGGCCGACTGCCAGGAGAAGGATCCGACCCGGTGCGAGCTCTTCCTGGTGGAAGGCGAATCAGCCGGCGGAACGGCCAAGAGCGGCCGGGACCGGCGGTACCAAGCAATTCTGCCGCTGAAGGGGAAGATCCTGAACGTCGAGAAGGCGCGTTACGACAAGATGCTGGGCCACGAAGAAATCCGCGCCATGATTACGGCCATCGGCACAGGCATTGGCAAAGACGACTTCGACGTAGCGAAGCTTCGGTACCACAAGATCATCCTGATGACGGACGCCGACGTAGACGGGTCGCACATCCGGACGCTGCTGCTGACATTCTTCTTCCGGCACATGACGGACCTGATCACGCGAGGGCACGTGTACGTGGCGCAGCCCCCGCTGTACAGGATCAAGAAGGGCAAGAGCGAGAAGTACATCAAGGATGACAAGGAGTTCGTTCGTGAGATCCTGCGCCGCGCTACGGAGAACGTGAGCGTCGAGTTCGGCGGAGGCGAGGCGAAGGCCAAGCTGGAGGGCGGCGAGCTGCGCCAGTACCTGCTGGCGCTAGACGAGTTCGAGCAGCTCTTTAGCCGGCTGGAACGCAAGCTCAGCGACTTGAGGATCGTAGAGCTGATCGCGGACCCGGTGCGCGCCATCGACACAAAGGCCGACTTCGGTGACGAAGCGAAAATCGGGGCCACGCGAGCGGCGCTCGAGGCTCTCAACCTGAAGGTGAGAACGGAGTTCGACGAAGAGCACTCGACCTGGAACATCATCTACCACGACGAAGCGCACGGCGACCGCGTGATCGGCTGGGATCTGGCGTCACAGCCGGAGTTCCGGCGGCTGCGCATTCTCGCCAAGCAGACGCAGAAATACAACCACCCGCCATTTTTTGTGGCCAAGGAAGCGCGACGCGAGCGAATTGAAAGCTGGCGCGACCTGATTGGGTACCTGAAGAACGAAGGAACGCGGGACGCCACCATACAGCGCTACAAGGGTCTGGGGGAGATGAACCCGGAACAACTCTGGAATACGACGATGAACGCGGAGACGCGCAGCTTGCTGGAAGTGCGGTTGGAAGACGCGGTCGAGGCCGAGGAGATCTTCTCCACGCTGATGGGTGAGGATGTGGAGGCACGCCGCAAGTTTATCGAGACGTACGCGCTAGACGTGCGCAACCTGGACGTGTGATCGCCGGCGCCAATTGCGTTGCCAAAATCAGTTGCGCGGTGAGGTGGGCGAAGGCGTCACAGCCTGACCGGTGTTGGCCGCAAGATTAGCAAGCCACCCCCTCTCAATGTCCGCGAGCGAGGCGCCATAGATCTTCTGCAACTGATCGGTAGCCCCCGGCGCGACAGAAGCATAGGCCTGACGGAACTTGTCGAACCCATGTTTCCCGATGAGGTAGCCGACCAGCGAGCATGCTTCGGCGTAGGAGATCTTCGGCTGGCTATTCTCAGGTCCAATGTCGTCGAAGGTGAGGAGAGTTTCCAGTAGGATATATTGCCCCGCTTGACGATGGGCCACAACGGCGCCGGCGCATGACATGCCGCGCGATCCAAGGTCGGCGAGCGCGTCACTGCCCAACAACTCCGAAACGTAGGTCGCGAAGCCCTCGTTGAAGACGGCGGCAGGGTCCCCGAGGGTCGCGGCGAGGATGTGCGCGGTTTCGTGGTACGGATTTAGCTTGGTCGAGTCATTGTAGATCGCGACAACATTGTTACCGAAGGCCCAGCCGGCGCCTTGATGGCCGGTCTCCTTTGTCTTGCTTTCCGCGTCCGGGAAAAGAACGAGCCGAATTCTGAGGTCGCTGCGGGCTCCCAGCACCTCCGACACCTTCTCGAAGCCGGCATCGCGCCGGACCGCGATCTGATCGATGTCACGCGCGGCGAGCGAGTTCGGGAGGTAGTAAATCACGAAGTGCCGGGTCTCGCGAGTACGGAATCTGGAGAGATAATCGATGTGCGGAGTGTCGGCGCCGATATCGAACCTCTGTTCGAAAAATGGCCGATTGAAGTTTGTCACTCCGTCCGTGCCGACCGTTGGGAAGTGGAGCCGTACCCGCAAGGATGCCAGGGCGGACAGGTGGGTGAAGTCGTAATTCGCCTGAATGGTTCGTTCCTCATTTGGGTAGAGAAGATAGACAAATTGGAACTGGGTCTTATGAAGCCAAAGGCCCGGGTCGGCGCGAAGGTCCAGGACCAGCGTGACGATTTGGGCGCTCTTGTTGCGCACCAAGGCCGAGAAGGGATTCGTGCCGCGATGCGGAGTGCCGACGTTGAGTTCCTCAACCTGAATGGTGTGATTCTCAAACTGAGCGGCCCCCAGCAGGCGGCAGGCGAGAGCACAAGCGAAAAGGACTCTCATTTCATGCCTGTCCGGTTAAAAGTCGAATAGATTCAATTGGTTGTGATTTTGGCCTGGTTCTTCATTGGGGTCGTTGCGCTGAAACGCCTGTAAAATCGGGGTTTTCTCGAAGAGGCTGACGCTGAGGACTTGAAGAAAGCTGTGGAGGCTGAGTTCGAGGCGCAGGCGTTTGCGAGCGATAGCGACGAGCAGGTAGACGGCGACGGCGGTCCAGATCTGGGTCTTCACGGCGTTCTCCGAGCAGCCGTAGAAGACCTTGATGCGCAGGTGCTGCTTGATCCATTTGAAGAACGTCTCGATGCGCCAGCGACTGCGATAGAGCTGCGCGATGGTGAGCGCGGGGAGCGCGAAATTGTTGGTCAGGAAGACGAGCGGCCGGGCGGTTTCCGGGTCGGTGTAATACACACGACGGGCGCAATCAGGATACTCCGTACGCGAATGGACGCCGGAGAAACGGATGGTTTGATCGCAGCGCAGACCGGTCGCCGGATCGACTGGAGATGAGCAGACGCAGGTGCATTGCGTGTTTTTCCAACTGCGTGTGACGAAGAAGGCGCCGGCGTGATGAATGCGCCGCAGGCGTTTGAAGTCGACGTAGGCGCGATCCATCACATAAAAGGCGCCGGGCTCGTAGACCAAATGGTCGAGCGTGCCGACGTCGGAAGCGCGGCCATGGGTGATGCGGATGAAGCTCGGGATGGAGCCGCGCAGATCCAGCAGGGTGTGCAATTTGATCGCTCCGCGGGCGTGATGGAACGGCGCCCACGGGCACAACGACAGGCACAAATCGATGGTCGTGGAGTCCAGCGCGTAGACCGTCTCGTCCAACTCCACGCCGAATGAATCGTGGGCATACAGGGTTCTGGCAAGGCCCATCAGCGACTGCGCAAAATCGGCGTGCACCCGCCAGTCGCGGCGCTCATTGGCATCAGCCAGAGTCGAGCGGGAAACCGAGCCGCGTCTGCCGAGGTGATACAAACGGCAGGGCGCGGCGCGCAAGTAGGCTTCGATGTCGCGCAGACTTTCGCGGTACGTGAGCTGCGCGAAGGCCAGGCAGAGGAATTGATCCCAGCAGGAAAAGCGGCGCAAGCGGTAATCGGCTTCGTAGCGCTCCACCGCGCGCTGGAACTCGCGCTGCGGCGCGTACTCCATCAGTTGAGAAAACACCGTGCGGCCTTCGTACATAGACCGTTAGTATGCTGCCGAAATTCAAGTCGATTCACCTCGAAAATGACTGCAAACTGCTGATAAATATCGACTTGTGTGTATTTTGAAAAGGCTCAACCGGACAGGCATGCTCTCATTTCTGTTTTCCAAGAGAGAGATTCAAAGCCGTAGGTATCATATGGCTCAAGCGGCGTGCGGGCAACGCTTCAAACGTAAACTCTCTTCACCCGTTGGCCAATGCCGCAAAGAACGCTATAGCTGATGGCACCGGCGGTGCGTGCGATTGTCTGCGCGTCAAGGGTGACGTTCCCGTCGCTGCCGAGCAGTGTCACGGCATCACCGGACGACAGGTGCGGGCAGTCGGTAATGTCGATACAGGTCAAATCCATTGAGATGGCGCCGAGAATTGGGACAAGTCTGCCGCCGGCGATCACCTTGCCTTTGTTGGAAAGGCGGTGCATCATCCCGTCGGCATAACCGACGGCGAGTACAGCTATGCGTGTGGGGCGCTCGGCAGTGAACATGGCGCCGTAGCCGACTCGGGCGCCCGGCGGCAGGTCCTTCACTTCGAGAATGCGGGCCTTCCAATTGAGCGCGGGCCGCACACGAAGGAGCGGCAGGGGGGCTTCACCGCGTGCCGGACTGAGATAGCCGTAAATGGCATGACCGGGGCGGACCATGTTGCCCCAAGCCGGGCGGCGGCCGTAGGCGACGGGGATGGTGCTGGAGAGGTGCTGATAACGTGGCGTGAGTCCGGCGTCGGCAAGAGTGTCGCGGAATGCGTTGAAACAAGCCAATTGCTCATCAGTCTGCGAAGAGGCATAGTTGCCCGCGGAGGCGAAGTGCGTCATCAGACCCTCAAAGCGCGAGGCGTGGCAGGCGTCGATGGCGCGAGCCAGAGTCTTTGGTTCTTCGCGGGTGCCGAGCCGGCTCATGCCTGTATCCAGGGCGAGATGGTATGGCAAGGGGCGGGCCAAAGCCGTGGCCATACGGTCGTAGTCGAGTAACTGTGCGATGGAGTGGATACAGGGGGTGAGTTCGTAGTCGATCAACGCAGGCCGTTCGAAGGGCAGGAAGTCACCCATGACCAGTATCCGCGCAGAGATGCCCGCTTCGCGGAGGGTCACGCCCTCTTCGACGTTACTGACTGCGAGCCAGCGTGCGCCCTCCTGGGTCAGGATCCGCGAGACCTCCACTGCTCCGTGGCGGTAGGCATCGGCTTTGACAACGGGCATGACTTCGACGCCGGGGCCGACGGCGGCCCGAACAGCATGAAAGTTCTCGGCAAGCTGGCGGCGTGAAACCTCGACCCAACAGCGACAGGTGATTTGCACCATGCTTCCATTGTCGGCCCCGGCCGGGGAGTTGTCGCAAGCGGACAGAACGACGAGCGCCGAGGCTGAACGAACTGAATTGCGCGTGCGGGACCGGTGCTAGCTGCGGGTGCGGCTCCGGTTCAGGGGGTTTGTTCGCGCCGGAGCAAGTGCTCGAAAAGGCGCTCATAGGCGGTCGTGACCGCGTCCCAGCTAAAGCGCTCGCGCACACGCTGGACGGCGGCTTCCCGCAGGCTGCGACGTTTGGCTTCGCTCATCGACAGCACGGCCCGCATCTGAGTGACTAGTTCAGCTTCGCTCGTGAAAGGCATGCCGACGCCGGGGTGTGTGCCGCCGACTTCGGTGGCGTGAACGTAGGCGAAGCTGTGCGACTGAAGCTCGTGATACCCGTGGCCGTAGATGGCCCCTGGAATGAGGATGCGGGCGTCGAGCGTGTCCTTCACCGCGCGAATGTAATCCGGCGCGTAGGGTGCATCGCCTACGAGAACAAGGCGCAGGTCGGTTGCGACTTGTTCGAAGGCACGCCGCACGAGGAGCGCGTTGTTCTCCGGTTCGAAGCGGCTGACATACAGGAAATAGCGTTCCGGTTCGAGGCCGAGCTGTGCCAAAGTAAGGCCCGGAGCCACTTTGCCGACGGGCGCTCCGTAGGGAATGAACCATGAGTCGCGCCCGTAGCGCGCCCGGTAGTAGTCGTGAATGCACTGGGCATCCGTGACAATTTCGTCAGGGCAAAACGTGGCGAGCGTCTCGGACATGAGATACCAACACCGGGCGGCCAGGTTCCACTTCTTCCTGTTGCGCTCGATGCCGTCCACGTTCAGCGCGACGGGAATGCGGGCGAGGCGGGGCAGCGGCGTGAAGAGCGCGTTCGCGGCATTGCAGAACAGGGCGACGTCGTGACGGTGGCGCAGGAGGTCCAAGGTAGATACGAGGGTGTGATGAAGAGTCTCCAGGTACTTGTGGCGGAGCGCGGGCAGGGAACGCAGATGGACGCCGCGCCAGTATTCTTCCGGGTATGGTTCGCGGCAATAGACCGTGACGTGATGGCCGCGCAGGGCGAGGCGGGTGGAGAGTTCCTCGGCAAAGGTCTCAAAGCCGCCGTAGCGCGCCGGAATGCCGCGCGTTCCGAGAATTGCGATGTGCATAGTGGGCGGCTGGCCGGGACAGCGGCTTAGGGTTCGGCCGCTTGCGTAGCCGTTCCGGGCGCGGCGATCGCGCGGGCGCTCTTGTGCGCCGGGCGGCTCACGGGATGGAAGTGGAACCAGGTGGCGATGTACTCGTCGCTCGCGCGCTTGCGTTCCATGATCCAGCGGCGCTTGGACCAGACGCGGTTCCAGGCGCGGATGACTTCCCAAAAAGCCCTGAGGGAGTAATGCTCATAGAGCAGACAGCAGCCCAGAACGACGACGTCGCGCAACGAAATCGAGATCCAGCACCTGCCATAGAGATCGCCAGTCATGTTCTTGATGCGCATCAAGAACCGGTTTTTGACCGAGTGCATGTTGATCTGACGTGGCAGGGCGCGGCGGTTGCCGGGCAGCACGGCACGGACGTGGTAGCCGCGGGCGTAGGGCGTATAGAGGCAGCGCCAGCCGAGCAATTGGGCGCGCCAGGCGACATCGGCATCTTCGCGATACACGAAGAAGTCGGGATCGAAGAATTCACCGTTGATGGAGACGTCCTCGATCATGTCGCGGCGGTAGAGGGCAGCGGCTGCCGTGGCGCCGAAGACATATTCGCGTTTGAGGTAGTGGCCGTTGTCGATCTCGCGGCTACCGCGGTCGAGGTGGCGCAGGTTCGGAGTGAAGTAGATACCCGTGCTATCCACTCTCGGCCGGGGGTCGATGTGGAAGTCCGGACTCATAACGAGAAGCTTGCCGCAGACGGAGCCGACGCTCGGGTCGTTCTTGCCCGCGTCGATCAGCGACTGGATGAAGGAGGGCATCAGGAGAACGTCGGGATTCAGCGTCAGAATCCAGTTGCCGCGGGATAAGAGCATGGCTTGGTTTTGGGCGGCAGCGAACCCGAGGTTGCGTTGATTATGGACAATCGTGCAGCGCTCCTCGTATTGTTCGAGGATGTCACGCGTCCCATCGGTCGAGTTGTTGTCAACGACGATGACCTCGATATCCGGACCCTTCTGGCCGAGGACAGACTCGAGGCACCGCTTGATAAAGCGGCCGCTGTTGAAGGTCACTATCGTGACCGAAACAAAATCCCTTAGAACCATCCGATCAGGCAATTATCCCCGTTCAGTCGTTGCCACCCCCGGGTGTCCTGCCAAACCCTCGCAATACACGGGACGGACAGAAGCCCAAGGCGCTGCCGCCGCGAGACGAAAGACAACGCCAGCCGCCCGCAGCGGGTCCGGAGAGCCCCGCCGCAACGCTTCCCACAATCCTCGAACCGCCGCGCCGAATCCCACGCTCAAAGCTACCAACAAAAGCCCAGGCGGCCGAAAGTGGAGGCTGGCAAAACGCAAAAGATTACCGTACCAGTATAACTGCCGCCGACACCAGTCCATGGTGCCAATCGAGCGTCCACCGAGGTGCACGGCTAGGGCCAAAGGCTCGTAACGGATCCGATAGCCGGCTTTCCTGATCCTGACGCAGAAATCAACATCCTCAAACCAGATGGGGCGGAAGCCTTCGTCGAAGCCGCCGAGGCGGGCCCAAGCCTGGCGCCGGATCAGTAAAAAGGCGCCGGCGGGTTGTTCGGCATCGCAGGCTTTGGTCAGGTCTACATCGAGGCAGCGCCAACGGCGGTTGATGGGGTTCCGCGGCCAGATGCGGTTCAAACCCATGTTCTCAAAGGCCAGTGCCGCCGGTGTGGGGAAGCGGCGCAGGGTAAAGCCCTGTTGTGGAACGCCGCCCGGCTGGCAAAGCGCTCCGGCCGCAATGGCGGTGAGAGGATCTTCCAAGCAACGGACGAGTGGCCCAAGGTCGGTCTGCAGGACGGCGTCGGGGTTGAGCAGCAGAACGAAGTCAGCTGATCCCAGGACACGAAAGCCCTGATTGGCCGCGGCTGCGAAGCCAAGATTGGCAGGATTGTGGAGGACTGTCACACCAGGGACGCTCCCTGCCACAGTGTGCGAACCGTCGGTCGACGCGTTGTCGACGACAAGAAGGCCAGCATCCGGACGGGCTAACCTGAGACACGCATCTATGCAGGAGGGGAGACATGCTGCGGATTGGTGAGAGACGATGACAACGCCAAGTCGCATGCTGAACCCTTACTTCCCAGCCAAGCGGAAATACCAACGCCAGAAAGCATCCCGGGGCGGATCCCCCTGCCAATCCAGAATAGCCTGCTCCCAGGCGGCGAAGTCGGAGGTCAGGCGGTCTGCATCGAGGGGGGTGCATATCCGGCGGAGGCGCCGCCAGGATCTGACGGCGTCCAACTTCCCGAGGAACCAGGCGCCGGCGACGCCATGCCGGAGCGCGAGGGCTCCCCATAACACTTGTCCCGTGAAAACGGCCTGACCAAACGCTCCTAGCCAGCCATTCGGGTAGTGGCGCGCGACCAACAACGCTTGATTGCGCGACTGTAATCGTGTAGCACGAGGACTCCACGCACCAAACGTCGCACTGCCACGGTGCGCGGCGTGAGCTTCAGGCACAAAAACGCCTGGGACTTCGAGCCGATGGAGTCTGAGCGCAAAGTCCACGTCCTCCAAAAAGGCACCGAAAGTCTCGTCCAGGAGGCCTGCGTCGATGAATGTCTGCCGCCGGATAAGAAGAGCGGTGAGCGAAGGCAACCAGGGCCCCTCGGGCACACGCAAGGAGGCAACTGGGAAACCGGAACCGGCACGCCAAGGGCAGGCGGCTCGGGAAAGAAGGTCGTATCCGCCGTCGAGCACGCCAGGGTCGTCGTGCCGAGTGATGGGACCGCTGGCGTATTCAACGTGCGCGGCTTGCGCCGCCGCGAGCAACCGGGCGATCCAATCTGGTGCGAGCGTGACGTCACTGTTAACGATGGCGACCCATTCTGCTGGGGCGTCAAGAACACCGGCGTTCACGGCGTGAGCGAATCCCTGGTTGCGGCCCAGTGCGAGGACCCTGGCGCCGAGGTCTACTGCAAGCTGCGCGCTCTGGTCAGTGGAGGCGTCATCGACGACCAGCACCTCGCAGGGTGGCACAGTCTGACTCAGCGCCGAACCCACGGATTCCCTCAGCAGACGCGCTCCATTGAAATTCGGTATGACGACGATGACTGGCGCGGGCATACGCGGCCGAAGCAGGCCTCCGGCATGGTATCACGCTCATTCGGGCGCGGGCAAAGCTCGGAACGGGCGGCTATGATGGGTTTGTGAAACAGCCTTACTTATGGGTGACGATTCTGTTGGCCCTCGCCGCGCCTGGGTCAGCACAGACGGGAGCCTCGCGGAGTCTGTCCGAGGTGAAGACCATCTATGTGCTGCCCATGTCCTCAGGGATGGATCAATACCTGGCCAGCCGGCTAACCCGCGGGCACATTCTGCAGGTGGTGGCGGATCCAGCGAAAGCGGATGCCATCCTCACCGATCATCTGGGCGCCGCTTTCGAGGCCAGTCTAAAGGAGCTGTATCCCGAGCTGAAGCCGGCCGCGGAGGCGCCAGGCGCCAAGGGCGAGAAAGCAGCGGAAACAGCCGCCGGGAAGAGCGAGATCAAACCGGCTGAAAAGGTGGCCGACAAGGAAACGAACAGGACCGCCACAAGTGAGAGTAGAGCAGGTGCCAGTTTCGATCTGAAGCCCGTGGGCGGCGAGAGAGCCCGTTCGTCCACGCGAGCGCGCGGTACGCTCTTTCTGGTGAAGCGCGGAACCTTGGAAGTGCTCTGGTCCGCCTACCGCGAACCGCGCGTCCGGCGGGGCAAGGAGTTGGACCGGACGGCAGGGGAGCTGGTCAACCAACTGAAGGCGTCGCTGAAATCCGCTTCCGCGACAACGCCAGACGGTAAGTAGCGAGAAGCCTCTGCGTCATGGCGCGGAGGCCCCGGGATTCTTCGATGAACGCGCGGGCGCGGAGAGCCATGCGCGCGGCGCCGGCGGGCTGCTCGAAGATATCGAGGATTGCTTGTGCGAAGGCCTGAGGATCATCGGCAAGCCGGCAGTACACCCCGTCTTCCGACCCAAGCCCTTCGGCGCCCAGGCTCGTAGAGACCGCAGGGATGCCCGCAGCGAAGGCTTCCTGCAACTTCATTCGGACTCCCGAGCCGCTCAGGATGGGACAGACGAATACCGCTGATTGAGAGAGCGGCAGGGCGAGGTCGGGGACGATACCTTCCAGAGTGACGGCTCCATTGAAGTTGGGGAGCGTGCCTGCTGGAGGAGAATCGGAGCCGATTACCCGAAGTCGCGCCTCGGGACAGCGATCAAGCACACGCGGCATCACGCCGCTCAAAAACCAATCGAGAGCATCGGCGTTCGGTTTGTGGCGAAAGCTCCCCAGGAAAAGCATCGTCCGTGGCTGCCGCCCGTCCAGGCGGAGCTCGAAGCGCGTGAGATCCATGCCGGCCCGCACATCGCAATCGATGCGCCCTTTCAACCTAGGGTCGAAAGAGAGAAGAAAATCGCGATTCTGCGGTGTGCAAACCTGCGTACGGTCGACGCGCCGCAACAGCCGGAGTTCGAAACGCAGCGCACGAAGGTACTCAAGAAACGCCTTCACGCGGGAGAGACCACGCCAACGGCGTAGGCTGCTCTGAACCGATTGGAAGTAGATGTCGTGCTCGAAAAGAATCCAGACAATGTTGCGGCAGTGCTGTTGGAAGTATTGCCCCATGTTGGTGTATTCGACCTGCACGATGTCGATGGATCGGCGCAGAACCTCACGCTCGATCAGCCAGGCCACGTGCTCGTCCTGGAATTCGTGCACGGCGTGAGGCTGCGATGAGCCGATACGCGGCGAGACGGACGTGCGGCGCAGGAACGGAGTAACGGAGTCGGCGACATTGGTGAGCCGACTTTGCTCGTCGACCTGCTCGGGAGTCTCGCAAAGAACGATCAGATGAACCTCGGCGAACTCACGCAGGTGCGCGACAGTGCCGTGGATGGAAATAGCCCCGCCATGGATGGGTGGCCACAAGGCATATGGGCAGACAAAGAGAACGCGCGGGCGGCGGGGTTCCTGTTCGAAAGAGGAAAAGCGGTCGTGGTAGTAGATTGGCCGCGAGCGCCGGAACGCCTCGTTCTCTTCAACGATGGCGAGAGAGCGTGCGTGCCAGCGGGCGCGGAGCGCTTCTGGCAGTTGGAGGACCGCTTTGAAGAGAGCGGGGAAGGTCGCGCGTTGCAGCGACGGCCCAGCGAACCAAGAGTATAAGCCGCCCGCGAGCAGCCAGCCAAAATGGGCCAGCAGCCGCGATGGCACATGCGCATTCTTCCAGGCGTAGAGGATCGCGTTCTTGCGGATGACGCCCTCGATGTAAGTGCGTGAAAACTTCCTGCCGATCGTGCCGCGGTGTTCGTGCCAGACCCGGCTCTTGGGCTGATAGAAGATGCGCCAGCCGCGTTTCCAGGCCATCAGACCGAGGTCGCTGTCCTCCATGTAGAAGGGCCGCAAGAGTGCGTCGAATCCACCGAGCTCGAGGAATTTCCGGCGGTCAAATGCGCAAGAACCACCGCCGCCATAGAAGCATGGCCAGAGAGTGTCGATCGTTTCGTCGGCATGATGCCGCGCACGGAGCATTCCGCGTTCCCACCAGGCTTGTGTATGCCCCGTCTCTTCGCGGCGCTTAGTGGCATCGCCAAAGAAGATCTGGCAGGAGACGGCGAAGATATCTGGCGATTGAAAGCCGTCGAGCAAGGGTTGGAGGAAATCTCCGGCCACCCGCATGTCGCTGTTGAGCAGTACGACGATGTCGTTGCGCGCAGCCTCGAATCCGCGATTGGACCCGCCGCCAAAGCCGTAGTTCCGCTCCAGGGGGAGCACGCGGATCTGGGGGAAATTGGACTTCAGAAAGGCTACGCTGCCGTCCGTGGATCCGTTGTCCACGACGATCACCTCGTTGCGTCGGTTCCCAGCGAGGGCTTCGAGGATCGAAGCCAGGTACTTCTCGAGAAGATCGCGTCCATTCCAGTTCGGAATGACCACCGAAGCCGCGGAATTGTCGGGCTGAATGTCTTGCGGGTAGCGGATGCGGCCGAACAGTCTCCAGAGAAGATCGCAGGCAAGAATTGAAGCGGCGGAGATCGCGGCCAGAATTGGCGAAAGGAGAACGAAGGGAATCTGTGCCAGGAAGCGAAGGAAGTTTCGCATGATTTAGACGCTTCCCAGATCGGGACCAACCTTGATGCTGCGGCCTAGCTTGACCCAGCGGGATTCGTGCACGGCAGAGAGAATTGTTCGGAGGCGGTTGATTTCGGCCAGGCCGGCCTGGCGGTCGCTCTCCGTCTCAGCGAGACGCCGAGTCAATTCATCGAGGGCCGTCTTCAGGCGGCCGATTTCAGCCGTGGTGGCCTGGCGCTGATCCTCAGTCTCATCGAAACGCCGGTTCAACGCGCTGAGGTCCTCCTGATGCCGGCGCTCGTTGACCGCAGACAAGGCCTCGTAGCGCTCGGAAGTCGCCAGCAGTTCGCGGCCCAAAGCCTCGAACTGTTCGTGCTCGAATTGTGCCCATTTCTGCGCCTTCTCGAGTTCCTTGGCTCTTTGGTTCAGCAGGTCGTTGGCGGCGCGTTCGTTGGCGGCGAGGCGATCTTCGTAAGCCTGAGCAAGGGCGAGTAACTCGCGGCGTGAAGCTTCGAACTGCTCGTGTTCCGATTGGGCCCATTTCTGGGCGTTCTGGAGTTCTGCGGTTTGGGCGCGGTAAGCATTGCCCAGAGCTTCGAACTCCTGTTGTATGGATAGGGCCCAGGCCTGTGCGCCTTCGAACTCTTTGGTTCTGCCGTCGAGAATCTCGTTTGCGGCGCGCTCGTTGGCGGCGAGGCGGTCCTCATAAGCCTGAACAGTGGCCAGTAATTCGCGGCGTGAAGCTTCGAACTGCTCGTGTTCCGACTGGGCCCAGGCCTGTGCGCTTTCAAGCTCCTTCACCCTGCGGTCGAGGATCTCGTTGGCGGCGCGCTCGTTGGCGGCGAGGCGGTCTTCATAAGCCTGAACAGTCGTCATCAGTTCGCGGCGCGCGGCCTCGAAGTGCTCATGCTCGGTTTGGGCCCAACTTTGCGCACGCTCGAGCTCCAGTTTCTGGGCAGCGTGGACCCCAAGGAGCTGTGAAAGATCCCCTTGGTGTTGCCTGAGCCAGTTATCCTTCAGACGGATCTCATCCTCAAGCTTGCGAACATGGCTCTCGCGCTCGCGGAGAACATTCGAGGTCGAGGGGACGTGGAGAAACGCGGGAGCGCCAGTCTGTCGAGCAGCGGCGCAGACGGCAACGAAGAAGTGGGCTTGGTGCGGATCGGATTGGGACGATTCCAGGTGCACATCCGGAGATTGGGCAGTACGGGCAGCAACAGGCTGGAAGCTGAGGCCGCCGACGTGGTTCTGGAGGTACAAAGTAACCGACGGGAAAACCGCGGTGAGCGCCTCCCGAAACTCCTCGTATTCGAATTCGTGCACGTGGAAAGGGTTGGGCCCGATC
>JBEKHU010000095.1:0-8269 GCA_050012115.1 Bryobacteraceae bacterium
CCCTACACTGGCGTTCAAGTCCGCAGCATCCCGGGATTTACGCGAAGGCGAGGATCACGACATGGGCCTGGTGGAACCATCGAACTTCCCGTTCCAGAAGTCGAGCCCGTGGGAGCCGGTCGAACGTCTCCAGGCCACGCCTGCCTACGCGACCGGGAGATCGCGCGATCGGGCAAACGCCCGGTCTCATCATGCCGCCCGTCGGCTCTCCAGCCGCTCGGGCTCAGGTGATGATGCCCTTTCGAACGGCGTAGAGGATCAACTCCGGCACGCCGTGCAGGTTCAGCTTCTGCAGGATTCTGGCCCGGTGGGTCTCGACAGTATGCACGCTCAGGTTCAGCAGCGTAGCAATCTCTTTGTTCGTTTTCAATTCGGCGAGGAGCTGTAGCAACTCTTTTTCGCGCGGCGTCAGCAGGTCGTAACTGTCTTCGATGCCTGTGTTGGCAAGCCGCCGCACGTAGTCGTCGAGCAGCATGCGCGAGATAGCGGGGCTGAAAAAACTCTTACCCGAGTGGACACTGCGCACGGCGCGAATCAGGTCGTCTTCGGCCGACTCCTTAAGAATGTAGGCGCGTGCGCCGACGTTCAGGGCGCGCAAGACGTAGCTCTCGTCGGAGTGCATGCTGAGGATCACCACCTGGGTATGCGCGCTGCTGGTGGCGATTTTCCGAGTGGCCTCGATGCCGTTTAAGAGCGGCATCGCGATGTCCATTACTGCGACGTCGGGTTTCAGCGCATCGACCAGATCCACCGCCTCGCGACCGTTGTTGGCCTCGCCGACGACGCGCAGATCCTCGTGCCGCTCCAGGAGCAGCCGCAGACCGCTGCGGATGACGCTGTGATCGTCGGCGAGGACAATCGTGATCACTCCGTTGCCTCCTGGACGGGCGTAAGTGGAAGCTCGGCCTGCACGATCGAGCCGTGCCCTGGGCTCGACTCGACTCGCAGAGTGCCATTCAGAATGCGGACGCGTTCCTCCATGCCAATGAGGCCGGCACCGCGTCGCGTACGCGGGTCGAAGCCGTGCCCATTGTCTCGCACCAGTATCAGGAGACGCGCGCCGTCGCGACGTAGCAGTATTTCGGCACGCGTAGCCGAGGCGTGGCGAAGGCAGTTGTTCAGCGCTTCCTGCACGACGCGATAGACGCACGTTCGAACGGCTTCAGGCAAATCGTCGGGGCACTCGTCCGCGTCGACCTGCACCTCGATGCCCGCGCGCCGCGAAATCTCCCGCGCCTGCCACTCGAGCGCCGGCGCCAGCCCGAGGTCGTCGAGCATCGAAGGCCGCAGCAGTAACGCCATATTGCGAATCACGCGAAGGCTCTGTTCGGCCAGAGCGCGGATGCTGGCATGGCGCTCGGTGAGTTCCCTGGCATCCGGCGGGGTGACGGCCGCGGCGTTCCCCACGTCCATGAGGAGAGCCGAGAGGCTCTGGCCAACCTCGTCGTGCAACTCCCGCGAGATGGCGCGGCGCTCCTGCTCCTGCGCTTCGACCAGCCGGACGGACAGCCGTTCGAGCTCCTCGCGCGTCCTCAGAATCTCCTCAATCCTCGCTCGCGCCTGCCGCTCCAGACGCGTCAAATAGGCGAACGACACGGCCGCCACGCTTACGCCGAACAAGAGCGCCAGAATGAGCCCGACGCCAAGCCGCCCGCGCGTCTGACTATAGAGCTCGTTAAGCCGCTGCTGGCGATGCCGCAGTTCCTGTTGATTGATGGCCGAGATGGCGTCCGTCAGTTCCAGCAGCCTGGCGCGCTGGGGCAGAATCTGCGCCGCCAGAAACCGGAAGCCATTTCTGCGCCGCTGCGTGGAAGTCCATTCGAACACGGGCGCGACGTCCTGCCAGTAGCGTTGCAGGCTGGATTCAAGATCCTCGAAGCTCCGCCGCTCGTTGGCGTCTACAAGCGGCGCGTAACGCGCAATGTCCACGTCGAGTCCGGTGCGGTAGCGTCGCAGCGCCGCCAAATGAGGTGCCGACTGAGACGGATCCGGATCGAGCACGAAATCGCGAAGCAACGTCGTGCTGAGAAACGCGCCGGTCCGGATCCTTTGAAGAATCTCGTCTCGCTGTAGGTAATCATCTAGAATTTCAGAACTGCGCCGCTGAATCTGACGCAGGGCCAACCACATGTCCAGGCTGCCCAGGGCGGCGACAATGAACAGTGCTCCGAAGCCGACAAGTATGGCGACGCGCGCGCGGCTGTGCGGCGCGGAAAGGCCGGCAGTCCTGCCGCTCAAAGTGGGGTTTGCCGACACGTTCTTGCTCGATACGAAATCAAGTGTACTGCACTCACGGCCTCATCGCGCCCGACTCGCCTGTCCGGAAGAGACGGAGTACAGATGTGCGCTCGAAAGCATGTGGCCCAGCGATTCGCGGAGCCCCGATCGCAGCACGATGTCGTAGACGCGGGTGCAGATTATATCCAGCCACTTCAACCCATCGAACGAATCGAGAATCACGACGACCGCCAACGGATGGACCGCGTCCTTGCACGCTTTCACGACTTCCTTGCAGGACGCGCCTGGTATCTCGTAGTCGGTCAGCAAAACCCGAGCGTTGGTTCTTTCGGCCTCCTTCAGCGCGCTGTGTAGCGTCCCCGCCGCGGCCGTCATCCAGCAACCGCTTCCGGCAAGCCGCTGAATTTCAGCCGCCCGCGCCAGCTTGGCCGTCAGGTACACGAATCGCACCTGTTCCGAGCGACGGGGTCCCCTGCCGAAGATTCCCAAGAGATGCACTTCAGCCCGAACGATAACGCTAATTCTTCCAATTTTCTATCGGTTCGATTGACGACTCACAAATCAGGCAAACCCGGGATGCAAAATACAGCAGCGGCCGTATCGACTCGGCGAACCCGCTGGCCTAAGCTTGAAACCGGTGACGGACTGCAGACGTGAAAGCGCGTTGCAGCCCCGCCCCAAAAGTTGCCTTCATGCCCAACGTATTTCCGGCGCTGACAGGGGAACAGTTGAAGAAGCTGCAGGCCCTTGATACCTGCAGCGTATCGAACGCGATCGAGCAGTTCGACGTGCGTCTGCGCAACGAAGGATTCCTCCACGACGTGGGCTGTCTGTTTCCAAATCTGCCGCCAATGCTCGGTTACGCCGTACCGGCCGTGATCCGATCGTCTATGCCGCCGATGGCGGGGCGCTGTTACTACAACCGCATCGACTGGTGGCGGTACGTTCTGACGATTCCCGAACCGCGCGTGCTGGTGTTGAAAGACATCGACCACGAACCGGGACTCGGGGCCTTCGTTGGAGCGATTCATGTGCACATTGCGCGGGCGCTCGGCTGCGTGGGGTGTGTCACCAACGGCGCAGTACGCGATCTTCCGGCGGTTGAGGCCACGGGCTTCCATCTGTTTGCCCGACAGACCTCCGTCTCGCACGCTTACGCGCACATTGTCGAATTCGGTGAACCCGTCGAGATCGGCGGACTGGCCATCAAGCCGGGTGATGTGTTGCACGGGGACCGTCACGGCGTGCACAACATCCCTCTCGACATCGCCGCGGCGATTCCCGAAACCGTCGCGAGCATGCTGGCGGCGGAGCAGGACCTCATCGATTATTGCGCCTCGCCAGGATTCACAATCGAGACTCTCGCGGCACGACTGGAGCGAGCGCCATTGCTGCCACACGCGATCGCGAGACGAACGGGACTCGAATGACCGGTGATTCCGGCGCATTCTCGCGACGCCACGCTTGGTGGACCGCCGCCGGAGCGGCCGTCGCTCTGCTTTTTCTGAGCAGCTGCGGTCAGACGCCCGGAACGTCCGTGGGAGAGGCGAACGCCGCGGCCGCGCCCGTCAGTGTCGGCGTCGTGCAGGTTGGCCGCAAGAGCCTCGGGCGCACTCTGACGGTCTCCGCCGAACTCGTGCCTTTCCAGGAAACAGACGTCTACGCGAAAGAGTCGGGCTACGTGCACAAACTGCTTGTGGATTACGGCTCGCGAGTGCGCGCCGGCCAGTTGATGGCCGTCCTCGAAATCCCGGAACTCGAGGCTCAGTTGCGCCAGGACGACGCGATGATCCGCAACGCCAAGGACCGCGTGGCGCACGCCGAGAACGAGCGCAACCGGGTCGAGGCGCAGCACCATGCTCTGCATCTTCAGGCCGAGCGCCTCTCGGCCGTTGCGCTAAAGCAACCCGGACTGGTCGCGCAACAGGAAGTTGACGACGCGCAGGGCCGCGACCTCGCCGCGGAATCCGCGGTCGAATCGGCGAAATCAAACCTCGAGGCCATACGCAGCGACCTGTTGTCGACGCAGGCGAAGCGGGAACACGACAGCGTCCTGCTCGATTACTCGCGCATCACCGCTCCGTTTTCGGGCGTCGTGAGTCAGCGCTACGCCAACCTCGGCATGTTGATGCAGGCTGGTACATCGTCCAGCACGCAGGCCATGCCGCTGGTGCGCGTGTCGCAGGACGACCTGTTCCGACTCGTGATTCCGGTGCCCGAAGGCTACGTCCGATTTGTCAAAGTCGGCGATCCCGTGGAAGTGAAGGTTCCTGCGCTCGACCGCACTCTGAAGGGAAAGGTGACCCGTTTTTCGGTGGACGTGAAGGCCGACACGCGCACCATGCACACCGAGGTGGATGTCGCCAACTCCGACGGCAAACTCGTCTCCGGCATGTACGCGGAGGCGTTGCTCCGCCTCGAACACAAGGATGGCGCGCTGGCCGTGCCATTGGTCACGCTCAATCATGACGGCGGCCAAGTGACTGTGTTTGTCGTCAACGCTCAAATGAACATCGAGTCGCGCACAGTCACTCTTGGCATTCAGACCGACACCGACGCCGAGATTGTTTCGGGTTTGAGCGAAGGCGACACGATTGTGGCCAGCGATCGCGGCGGATTGCGGGCCGGGCAAAGCGTGCGTCCGCGGCCGGTGAACCTCGATCAGGGCAACGGCAAGGACAACGCGAAGGACAACTGAAGCCCCGCTATGCCTCGTTTTTCGATCCGCAACCCATACTTCGTCATCGTTGTATGCCTCGTTCTGGTGGTTCTGGGCGTGGTCAGCCTCGCAAGGATGCCGGTCGATCTGTTCCCCACCATCAACCTGCCCGAGGTGGTTGTCGCCACTTTCTACTCCGGCATGCCACCCGAGGATGTCGAGGTGGACATCACCAACCCGCTGGAACGCTTCTTCACGCTCGCGAGCGGCATCGACCACATGGAGTCGCGCTCCATGTTGGGGGTCAGCATCATCAAGGTTTACTTCCAGCCCGGAACCAACGCCGACGCCGACGTAACGCAGCTGTCGAACCTCGCGCTGGCCGACCTGAAGCGCCTGCCGCCAGGCACGCTGCCTCCGGTCGTACTGAAGTTCGACGCGTCGAGCCTGCCGGTGTGTCTGGTGACGCTCAAGGGCGAAGGGCTGACGCAGACGGAGCTGCACGACATCGGCCAGTTCACCATCCGCAACCAGATCGCCGTGGTGAAAGGCGCGGAAATCCCCCCGCCCTTCGGCGGCAAATACCGCCAGGCGATGGTGTACGTCGATCCGTACAAGCTGCTCTCGCGGCAGCTGAGCCTGATGGACGTCGTTGAAGCGGTGAACAGGAACAACCTGATTCTGCCGGCAGGTGACGTGAAGATCGGACCGTACGACTATTACGTCTACTCGAACAGCCTCATCGAAAAGGTGGACGACATCAACAACATCCCCATCAAGACCTCGGGAGCGAGTTGGGTTTCAGTGGGGGACGTGGGAGAGGCGAAGGACGCCAACCAGATCCAATACAACGTCGTTCGCGTGGACGGCCAGCGCTCGGCCTATCTGCCCATCATGAAGCAGGGCGGCGACACCAACACCATCGAGGTCGTCAATGGCATCCGAGAGATGATCGGCAAGCTGTTCGACATTCCCAGCCAGTTGAAGGCGGCGGTCGTCTTCGACCAGTCAGCGTTCGTCAAGGAGGCCATCCGGACGGTGCTCCACGAAGGGCTGCTCGGCCTGGCGCTGACCTCTCTGATGATCCTGATCTTCCTGGGCAGCGGGCGCGCGACCTTCGCCGTATTTCTATCGATCCCGCTTTCGGCGCTCGCCACGTTCGTCGTCCTTTCGTTGATGGGCAGCACCGTGAACACGATGATCCTGGGTGGCATGGCGCTGGCTTTTTCGCGCGTCATCGATAACTCGGTCATCTCGCTGGAAAACATTTTCCGCCATCTCGAAATGGGCTCCTCGCCGGCGATGGCGGCGGAGCAAGGCGGCACCGAGGTCTCACTCGCCGTTTTGGCGGCCACTCTGGTTGGCGTGGTGGTGTTCTTCCCCGTGATCTTCCTCTACGGCGTCAGCAAGTTCCTATTCTCAGCGCTTGCGCTCTCGTTCGGGCTCTCGCTGATCGCATCGTTCGTCGTCGCTCTCACGGTGATCCCACTGTTCTGTTCCCGATTCATGAAGAGTGCGTCGCACGGCGGCCCCGGTCAGAGTGGCGGCTCATGGGGCGCCCGGTTCAACGCCTGGTTCAACTCGCAATTCAACCGGTTGCTGGATCTCTATGAGCGCCTCGTGCGGCGCGCGCTCGCCCGTCCCGGCTGGACGGTCGCCGTGATGATCGGGCTGTTTGTCGCCAGTCTGGCCATCTATCCCCTGCTCGGCGTGTCGTTCTTCCCGCGCACCGACGCCGGCCAGTTCACCATCAACCTCAAGGCGCCGACAGGCACCCGGATCGAACGCACCGAGGCCTATGCAGCACAGGTCGAGGACCTGGTCCGCAAGATCGTCGATTCGCACGACTTCAAAATGGTGGTCTCAAACATCGGCGTTGTGCCCGACTTCTCCGCGCTCTACACCTCCAACGCGGGTTCCTACACGGCGACCATTCAGGTCGCCCTGCAGGACGATCACAAGGCGAGCAGCTTCGAGTACATGGACCGCATGCGCGAGGCCATCCGCAAGAGCTACCCCGAGCTGCGCACGTTTTTCAGCAGCGGCTCCATGCAGGACGCGATTCTCAACTCCGGCATGCCGGCGCCGATTGACGTGCAGGTGAGCAGCCGCAATCTGACGACCGGCTTTAGCGTGGCACAGGAGCTCGCGGCGAAATTCCGCGGCCTGCGCGGCGTTGGCGAGGTGTACGTCCCGCAGGACATGAACTACCCCGCGCTGCGTCTGAACGTCGATCGCGTGCATGCAGCGGAGTTGGGGCTGAGCATGAAGGAAGTGGTCCACAACGTCATTACGGCGTTGAACTCAAACGCGATGATCGCGCCGAGCTTCTGGGTAGACCACGTCACCGGCAATGACTACTTCCTGACCGTGCAGTACAAGGAGAACGGAAGCGGATCGATTCATAACACGCTCGATCTGATGAACATCCCGCTGCGCGCGGCCGGGCTGAAGCAGCCCACCACGCTCGACAGCGTGGTCAAGCTCGAGACGCTGCAGTCGCCCACCGAGGCCGACCACTACCAGATCCAACGCGTCTCGGATGTGTTCGTCACGCCCCAAGGCGAGGACCTCGGTGGCCCCGCGAGCCAGATCAAGGCGATGATCGCCAGCACGAAGTTGCCGCCTGGCGTGCGCATCAACCTGCGCGGCATGGTGCAGGGCATGAACGAGTCTTTCAAGAGCTTCGGCTTCGGACTCGCGCTCTCCCTCGTGCTGCTGTTCTTGATCCTCGTCGCTCAGTTCCGTTCGTTCATCGATCCATTGCTGATCATGCTTGCGATCCCGATGGGCTTCATCGGCGTGCTGATCATTCTGCCGCTGACGGGGACGACGTTGAACGTCATGTCGCTGATGGGCGTGCTGATGCTCGTTGGCGTCGCGGGCTCGAACAGCATCCTCATCGTGGACTTCACGCACAAACTCGAAGAACAGGGCCTCGCCGTGCGCGAAGCCGCCATCACGGCGTGCCGCGTCCGGCTGCGGCCGATTCTGATGACGTCGCTCGCCACGATCATCGGCATGATCCCGATGGCCATGAAGCTCGGTACGGGCGCTGAGCAGTATGCGCCGATGGCGAAGGCCATCATCGGCGGACTGACTACTTCGGTGCTGCTGACCGTGTTTGTCGTGCCCGCAGCCTACGTTTTGATCTACCGGCATAGGCGAACGCCGGCGCAACCGGAGCGCGGCGAATGAGCGGAAGGACCGAGGGCACGGTGAGAAATCGAATCGCATGGGCATGTGCGCTGGGTGCACTCGCGTGCGCCTCGCCGAGTCTCGCGCAGAATCCCACACCGGGGAAGCTCACGTTGCGTCAGGCCGAGGACCTGGCCTTGAAGAACCATCCTCAAGTGATGGCGGCGCAAGACC
>JBEKHU010000096.1:0-8251 GCA_050012115.1 Bryobacteraceae bacterium
GGTCCACGCCGGCACGAACGACATCGCGCGCGGGGTGGACATTGTGACGATCACGAACAACCTGACGATGATGGCCGATCTGGCCGACCACTACCACGTGAAGCTGATCCTGGCTACGGCGCTGCCGGTGCACGATTACAACGTCGCGTTGAGCCCGGCCTACGAGCAGACGCGGAAGCGCTCGCCGCAGGTGATCCGGGCGCTGAACGACTGGATCATGGCGTTCTGCCAGAAGCGCGGCTACACCTTCCTGAACTACTACCAGCCGATGCTCGACGTTCGCGTCATGCTGGCCAAGGAGTACTCGGACGACGGTTTGCACCCCAACCCGGCGGGCTATCGCGTCATGGCGCCGCTGGCCCTGGCGGCTATCGAGAAAGCTCTCGGGACCGCGCCCGTTTCAGCACAACCTCAGAAGCGCCGGCTGCGTCTATTCTGATGTCATGAGAGTCCTCCTCCTCGCCCTGGTCTTCATTGCGCTGGCCGCCGGACAGATGTCGCTGACGGTCGCGCAACTGAAGCAGTTCATCCACGCTTCGGCCGAGAGGAAGTACCCCGACAAGCAGGTGGTGCTGTACCTGAAGAAGTACAAGCTGACCGAGCGGCTGACCGACCGGGACCTGATGGAGATGATCGCCGAAGCCCCGGGGCCGGAGACCACCGAGACGCTGAAGCAGATGCAGGAGCAGACCAGGAACCTGCCGCTGCCCACGGAGGAAGCGAAGCCGGCGGCGCCGGTCCCGGCGCCACGGCCCGCGCCGCCGCTGGCGGACCAGGAACGCATCATCGAGGAGGCGCGCGAGGTCGCGCTGTCGTACACCAAGAAGCTGCCGGATTTCATCTGCCTCCAGTACACGCGCCGGTATCTCGACCGGACCGGCACCGGCTATTTCCAGCAGTACAGCACGCTGGCCGAGCGTCTCAGCTACTTCGAGCAGAAAGAGGACTACAAGTTCATCTCGGTGAACGGAGATTCGGCGGTGACCCAAAAGTCCCGCGATATGCTCGGCGGGGCGATCTCGAGCGGCGAGTTCGGCACCATGCTCCGGGAGGTCTTCGAGCCCGAGACCGAGGCCGAGTTCCACTTTGAGCGCTGGGGCAACTGGCACGGGCACATCTGCTACGTGTACAACTACCACGTGACGAGGTCGAATTCGCGGTGGACGATCGACTACGAGCACGGCGCGCAGACCTACCGGCCGGCCTACTCCGGGCTGATCTACGTCGAGAAGGACGCGCCGGTGGTGATCAAGCTGACGCTGGTCGCGGAAGGCATTCCGCCGACGTTCCCGATCCAGGAGGCGCAGTCCTCGCTGGAGTACGACTACCAGGAGATCTCCGGCCAGCAGTTCCTGCTGCCGGTCCGGTCGGAGATGATCATGCGCGACAGCAGGGCGGTCAACAAGAACGAGGTCGAATTCCGCAACTACCGCAAGTACAGCGCCGAGGCGGTCATCAGGTTCGACACCGAAGCGACGGCGGAGAGCGAAGCGGACAAGTCCAAGGACGACAAGACCAAGGGCAAGCCGGCACCGCCCAAGCCGTAAGCGGCGGCTAAGGCGCCGATTCGGCCTTGGGTTCGGGCGGGAGGTCGGCCTCCGTCCACAGAATGATGGCAGCCGGCAGACAGATGGCGGCCAAGCCGAATAGAACCGACTCACACGCCAGCAGGCCGTGGGTGACCTTCAGCCAGATGCCGCCGGGGCCGTAGAGCAGGGCATAGAAGTCATACAGCAGCGCCAGTTGATACATCACCAGCCCGGCCCATCCAGCCCGCCGCCAGGCCCGGTCCCAGATCGCGTGCATGCGTTCATCGGCTACGGGAGGCCGGTAGGGGAGGACGAGCCAACTCAAACGGAACATGAAGTACACCAGCAGCACGTAGAAGGCGATCCCAACCAGGACGCCTGGCAGGAGCGGCCGCTTCAGCCGCTCCAGGATGAGGTACGCGATCACGCCGCCCGCAAGGAGCAGGTAATAGGTAACGACCAGCAGGCGCCGGAACGCCCGCCGAGGGAAGGGCTTGCCACCGGCTATGCGCCAGAAGTCCATGTTCAGCTCCTTCTATCGATTCGACTGCACAAGTGGGCTGTTTGGGCGTTCCGATACCAAGGCACGGCGCGTCTAGACCAACTCATTGGGCGTCCTCCTTGTCAGGCCGCACCGGCTTGACGGGCTGCGAGGGCGGCGTCGCGCGCTCGCCGTAGAGCTCCTCGCTCATGGGGCGGAAGGGCTTGCGGGAGAAGACGGCTTCGACGGGCAGGTTGAAGAACTCGGCGACGCGGAAGGCGAGCTCCAGGCTGGGGTTGTAGTCGCCGCGCTCCATATAGCCGATGGTCTGGTAGGAGACGCCGAGGGCGTCGGCGAGGTCGTCGCGGCCCAGCCGGTGCTCGGCTCGCAGGACCGCGATCCGGTTGTAGAGCTTGTCCGATGCGTTGACCCGATCAATCATCTAGTTATCTATACGGTAAGTATAATTCATTATACATTTCTGTCAATTGCTATGTTCGACTTGGGCGAGCCAGGAGATTGAAGGACCAGGCCAGCCGCCACGGAGAGCATGCAAAGGAAAACGGAGGAACAAAGCCAATTGTCGAGTTTGCTTTTTAGAATGAGCGACTTAATTGGCTATCGTTCGATTTGTTATTCGCTCTGTGTTCGTTTTTCAGAGAGCGCCGCGGGCAGGCCACAGAAGTCCCCGGCCACTTTGAGTGTACGCCCGGGTGTCAAGCGGCGGATTGCGGACGCTCCAAGACGGCGGTGACCGTCAGCGGCATGGCAGGGAGGGATGCGACCGAGGCGATGGCACCAGGCGGCGCAGGCGCTGAAAAACAAATTCTGTGAAACAAAGCCATTTCACTGTTTTGTTATTTCGAATCAGTAGTTTGGCTGAAAATTACCTCCTATGTCGATGGACATTATCTATGAGATTTCAATGATCCTGGCGGAGGCCACGCACGGGGCGGCTCCCATCCGATACTAAACCCGGTGTCAAGCTGCAAGCTGCGAGGGCGCAGGAAGGCAGGTGAGCGGATTTGTCGAAGGGCGCTCAGGGAACCGCTGAGACCGGGGCAAGCGATTGGGGCGGGGAAGTCGCGGCCTAACCCGAAACAGCTAACGAGGCCTGAGGCGGGACTTGACCGCGTGCAGCACGACCGGCGTCAGCGAGATGAGGATGATCAGGATGACCACCTTGTCGAAATGCGCGCGCACCAGCGGCACGCTCCCGAGGGTGTAGCCGAGAATCGTCATCGAGAACACCCAGCCCACGCTGCCGATGACGTTGAAGGAGAAGAAGCGGGCGTAGCCCATGCGGGCGACGCCGGCGACGAAGGCGGCGTAAGTGCGAATGATAGGCATGAACTGCGCGTAGATGAGGATTTTGCCACCGTGGCGGGCGTAGAAGTGCTGCGTTCTTTCGAGGTGTTCCCGGCGGAAGAGCCTGGAATCGGGGTTACTGAAGAGGCGCACGCCGACGACCCGCCCGAGGGTGTAGCCCATTCCGTTGCCGCATAGGGCGGCGAGCATCAGGGCCGGGATGATGGCGTAGATGTTCAGCCGCCCGGCGCCGGTGACGACGCCGACGGTGAACAGCAACGAGTCGCCGGGCAGGAAGAAGCCGACCAGCAGGCCGGTCTCCGAAAAGACGATGCCGCACAACAGCAGGTAGCCCCACCAGCCGGTAAAGACGGTGGAGAGCAGCTGGATGAGCCGTTCCGGATCGGTGAGCGAGCGCAGGAAATCGAGCAGGGCCGCCAGCATCTGGCAGCCTGCTAACTGCCGAAGCTGGCCAGCAGCCGCTTGATGTTGTCGTCGTGAACCTTGATGATTTTGTCCCTGGTCATGGCCTCGACGAGGCCTTCGACGAAAAGTTCGCGCCGGTCGCCGGAGATACGGCCCTTGACCGCATTCAAGACCTGATCGCGCTGCGCCTGCAATTGCGTCATGTCCGCCTCGATCTTCTCAATCACCTTGACGAAGTAGGTTCCTTCGGGAAGATTAAACGGGCCGGCGAACTCGCCCTGCTTTCTGGAAAACGCGGCTTCGATCTGGCCCGCGGCGCCGATGCCTTCCGCAGCGCCCTGGCGCCCGAAGGCCGTGGAGGTCGTCTTCAGCTCCGCGCCGAGGCCCTTGGCCACCGCGGCGAAGTCCGCGCCCGCTTTGAGCTCTTGTTCAATCGCCTGCGCCTTGTCGCCCATCAGTTTGCGGGTTTTCTGCGTGATCACAGCCTGTTTCACGCGCTCCTGCACCTCGGACAGTTCGGCCGGCCGTTGGGGATAAAGGTTCAAGACCTGGGCCACGCACAACTGCGTGGGCGATAGCGAGAACGGAGCCGTGACTCCGCTCTTTGGCAGTCCAGTTACCGCGTCATTGAACTGGGTGCTGCGGCCAATCTCGGGGAGGCTGTTATCAGAGCCCACGCGGTCGGCGCGCAGGGCCTTCAAGCCGTTGGCCGCGGCGAGCGTTTCCGCTTCGGCGGCGGAGCGGGCGAGCGCGGCGTGGATCTGGTCGCCGAGATTCTGCATTTTGTCCGCGACCAGGGCGCGGTTCAATTCCTTCTGGAGGTCGCCGCGGACCTCTTCGAAAGAGCGCAGGTGCGCTTCTTCCTTCTCCTCAACCCGCAGGATGTGGAAGCCGTAGGTGGTGGTGATCACGTCGCTGATCTGTCCGGGCTTCAGGCTGAAGGCGGCTTTTTCGAATTCCGGAACCGTCTGGCCGCGGGTAATCCAGCCGATGTCGCCACCCTTGACGGCCGAAACGGTGTCCTCGGAGTTCTTTTTGGCGAGCGCGGCAAAATCGGCCCCGCCCCGGGCCTGCTTCAGCAGGTCGTCCATGCGCTTACGCAGGGCCGGGAGTTCTTTGTCCGGCTTGCCGGTTGTCTTAAGCAGAATGTGGAGCACGCGCACCCGCTCGGGGATCCGGAAGAGATCGCGCTGCTCGTCATAGGTGCGCCGCAGAACAGGTTCCGGCACCTCGGTCGCGGCGGCAACTTTCGTTTCATCGATCACGAAATAGAGCAAGTCGCGCTTCTCGGGAATCGTGAAAGCCGTGCGGTTTATCTTGAGATAGGACTGCATCTCCTCCGGCGAAACGGCAACCTGGCCCCTGAACTTGTCGGGCGTGAGCCGGAAGTAGGAGATCCGGATTTTCTCGTTGCGCCTGCGGAACTCCTCCTCCATTTGGGCGGGCGTCACGACGACGCCATCGAGGGCCATGCCCTCCAGGCGCTGGGCGAGGATCAGGTTCCGCAAATCGCTCTCATACTCGGGGATCGTCTTGTTGATCTGCTGGAGGTAGGACGCGTAGACCGAGTCGCCGGCGTACTTGCCTCCCTGGAAGAGCTGGGGAATCTGGGCCTGGATCTCGGCGGCGAGTTGCTCTTCGGTCACGCGCATGCCCAGCCGCGCGGCCTCATAGGCGGTGGCGCGCTCGGCGATCAACTGGTGCAACAGGCGGGGCGCGTAGACCGACTCCAAGCCGTGCGGCATGATGCCGGCGCGCGTGGCCTGGGCAAGGATCTGACGCACCTGGGCGGTGGTGACGACCTCGTCGCCGATTTCAGCAACGATGGTCTGGTCGACTCTGCCGCCGCGGCCCAAGCCGCTATAGTTCGGAACCAGCGTGACCACCATGGAAAGGGCCACAAGACCAAGAAGGACGCCGAGAAGCCAGCGCACATTCTTCTCTCGGCTACGGAAAAGGTCAAACATGGAAGGGGCAACTCCTGAGGCCTAATCAGCCTGCATTTTCCATCAATCTCCTGCCATGGCGCGAGCTCATCCCGCGCCCGAACTCCCCATCGCCCGGAATGCTCGCGAGAGTCGCGGCGGCGCCGGCAGGCTGGGTTGGCAGGCCGTCGAACTTCCTATTATACGAACCTGGAGGGTCAGCGTCCCAGGCCGCACTCCTCGTGGACCGCCCGCACGGCCTTTTCCAGGCCCGAACGGCGGACGACGATGGCGATGGTGACCTCGCTGGAGCCCTGGGCGATGGCGATGATATTGACCATCTCGCGGGAGATGGCCGTGAAGATGCGGCCGGCCAATCCGGCCATGCCCTTCATGCCTTCGCCCACGATCGCGAGCAGTCCGACGTCCAGATCGACGTCAATGGGATGCAGGTATCCGTGGGCCAGCTCGAGCGCGAACACCTCCTCGAGCTGCTCGATGACCGCCGGCAGCTCCGCCTGGCGGATGAGAAAGCAGAAATTCTGCCGGTAGCTCGAACTGGTGAGCGCCAGCAGCTCGGCGTTGGAGACGGCCATCGCCTCGATGGAGCGCGCCATTACCTTGGCGCCGTTCAACGCCGCGCTGGCCGGCTCGAGCGACACCAGGGCGACGTTGCTCATGGAAGTGACGGCGCACGGCCCCTGCCGCGGCCGGCTGGTTTCGGGAACAATGCGGGTGCCGGGGAGCTCGGGCGCGAAACTGTTCTTGCTCCACACCGGGATACGTTTCTCCATCAACGGCGCGAGCGTGCGCGGGTGGAGCACCTTGGCGCCGTTGTAGGAGAGCTCGGCCGCCTCCGGGTAGGTGATCTCATCGAGCACTTTGGCATTGGGCACCAGCCGCGGATCGGCACTCATGATGCCGTCCACGTCGGTCCAAATCCACAGTTCCGCGGCGTCCAGCACGGAGGCCAGGATCGAGGCCGAAAAATCCGACCCGCCGCGGCCCAGCGTCGTGGCGCGCCCGTCCAGAGTCGCGCCGTTGAAGCCGGTCATGACGGGCAGGCGCCCGGCGGCGAGGGCCGGTGTTAAGAGCGCCGCGGCCTTTTCCTGGGTCTGCTGCAGCAGCGGCGAGGCGTTGCCGAAGGCCGAGTCGGTCACGATGACTTCACGCGCGTTAACGGCAAAGGCGTCGACGCCCTGCGATTGCAACCAAGCGACGATCAACTGCGCAGAAAGCCTTTCGCCCACGGCGATGGCTTCGTCCACCGAACGCGGAGGACGCTCGCCCAGCATCAGCATGCCGCGCGCGATCCTGGAGAACTCGCCCAGGATCTCCTCCAGCGCCGAGCGAGTCTGCTCACGGATCCCGCCGCTCAGCAGCTCGTCGCAAGTCGAGTTGTGACGCTGCGCCAGGGCGCGCAGCTTCTCCTCCACGCCGGCCGAGTCGCCGGCCTCGGCGCGGCGCAGAGTCTCCAGAAGGAGATCGGTGACCTTCGACATCGCCGAGACAACCGCCGCCACCGGGCGCACGCGAAACTGTTCCGCGCACAACGACGCGGAGGCGCGGATTCTCTCGGCGGAGCCCATACTGGTGCCGCCGAACTTCATCACAAGCAAGTTGTTCAACGATCGACTTCCTTTCCGTTGCTGGTGCGTTCGCGAACGATCCGCAGGAGCGCTTCCTCCACCTGGTCCGGCGTCAGGCCGGTGGAATCGAGGTAGATCGCGTCCGGCGCCTGCAACAGCGGTGCCTCGGCGCGAGTGCGGTCGCGATCATCGCGCTCCCGCATTTCGCGTTCCACCTCGACGGGGTCGGCCTCGAAGCCCTTCTGACGCAACTCGGCCAGCCGGCGCGCGGAACGCTCCGCGGGGTCGGCATCGAGAAAAACCTTGACCTGAGCCTGGGGGAAGACGACGCTGCCGATGTCACGCCCTTCCATGACGACGGAGTGAGTTTCGCCCATCCGGCGCTGCAGCACAACCATCGCCCGCCGCACACCGGGCACGGCCGAAACTTTGGAGGCGGCCTGGGAAATCGCGGGGTCGCGGATCGCTTCGCTGACGTCTTCGCCGTTCAGGAAGACTCGGCCTTCAGGAGTGAGGTCGATCTCCGAGGCCGCGGCGAGCTGCTCCAGCTTTAAAGGCTCGTCCAGAGAAATGTCCCGCCGCAAAGCGGACAAAGCGACGACGCGGTACATGGCGCCGGTGTCGATGTAGAGGAACCCCAGACGGGCGGCGATGCGCCGCGCAAGGGTGCTCTTGCCCGCGCCGGCCGGTCCGTCAATCGCTACGATAATCCGCTTGGACAAAACCAGCCGCCTGTCTAGCGCGCCTCGGACGCGGCCCAGTCGTTGCGATACACTTTGCCGCCCTTCATGACGAACCGGACGCGCCCCAGCGCGCCCGTGTCCTTGAGCGGATCGCCTTCCACGGCGATGAGGTCGGCGAGGTGCGCAGGGGCCACGCGGCCCAGCCGATCTTTCAAGCCCAGCAACTCAGCCGCCTCGGTGGTGGCCGCGCGCAGGGCGTCGGCGGCCGTCATGCCGTATTCGACCATCAGGGGAAACTGCTTCCAGTTGT
>JBEKHU010000097.1:0-8221 GCA_050012115.1 Bryobacteraceae bacterium
TGCCGCCCGATGTTCTACATGACGCTCTCGACGGGCATCGGCAGCGGCATTCTCACCGCGAACGGCGTGCTCCGCGGAGCCGATTCCTATGCCGGCGAGATCGGCCACATGACCATCCGCCCGGGCGGGCCCGAGTGCCTGTGCGGCGCGTTCGGCTGCTTCGAGCGGATTTGCGGCGGCATGGGGCTCGAACGCGACCACGGGCGTCCGGCCGCCGAACTGCTGCGCGACCCGGATTTCGTCCGCCGCTACGTGGTCGATCTGGCCTTGGGTCTCAAGGCCGCCATCATGCTCCTGAATCCTGCCAAACTGGTGATCGGAGGGGGCATCGCCAAGGCGGGGGATTCCCTGTTTGTGCCGCTGCGGGAAGAGTTGGGCCGGCAGATCACAGCCTGGTCGCGGGCGCGGATCGACGTAGTGCCTGCCGCGCTGGTGGACGACAGCGTGCTGTGGGGCGCTCTGGCGCTGGCGCTGGAACGAGGTTCTGAGGGAAAGGAACAATGACTGGATTTGCGAGTGAATACAAGGGACAACTTCTGCGCACCCTCGAGACCATTCCACTGGACCGCGTGGAACAGGCCATCGATTGGCTGAAACAGGCGCGTGCGCTGGATCGCGCCATCTTCGTTTGCGGCAACGGCGGCAGCGCCGCGACAGCTTCGCACTTCGTTTGCGACATGGTGAAGGGCGCCAGCTACAACCGGCCGGCGCGCTTTCGCATCCAGGCCCTCACCGACAGCATCGCGACCATTACGGCATACTCGAACGACGTCTCTTACGATTGCGTCTTCGTCGAGCAGTTGAAGAATTTCGCCCAGCCGGGCGACGTGCTGCTGGCCATCAGCGGCTCCGGCAACTCGCCCAACGTATTGCGCGCGGTCGAGTACGCGAACTCGGCCGGCTTAAAGACCATCGGCCTGACCGGCCGTGATGGCGGGCAACTCGGGCGGCTGGCTCAACTCGAAATCAACGTGGCTGACCCGCACATGGGCCGCATCGAGGACGGTCACATGATTATCGCCCACATGCTCTGCTACTACTTCATGGATATGGAACGGCCGGGCGCCTGAGCCCGGCTCACGCTTCGGGCAGCAGCACGATCTTGCCCACGCCGTCGGAGTAGCTCTCCAGCGTTTCGAAGGCCTTCTGGGCGTCCGTCAGCTTCAGCCTGTGCGTCACCATCGGCGTGAACCGCTGCGGGTACTGCGACAGCAGTTCCAGGGCTGCGTGGCCCGTTCGATTGGCCCGCCGTAGCGTATGGAAGCCCAGTTCCTTGCGCCGCATGGTGTGGAACTCGATGGCAACCAATTGCTCCGACGGAACAGCCGTCACGACGACACGGCCCGCGCTGCGCGTCATGCGGATCGCCTGGTTGATGCTGCCGCCCTTGCCCGCGCAGTCGATCGCCAGGTCGACTCCGCGCTGTCCGGTCGCCGCGAGCACCTCGCGGACCGGATCCGCCTGGCCTGGATCGATCGCCTCGTCGGCTCCCAATCGCAACGCGAGTTCGCGGCGGTGCGCTACCGGCTCCACGCACCAGATGCGCTTTGCGCCGGCCAGCTTCAGCGCGGCGATCGTGGTGAGCCCGATCGGTCCCGCGCCGAAGACGGTGACGGTTTCACCGAGCTTCGGCTCGGCAAAGCGAAACGAGTGCAGAATAATGCCCACCGGCTCCCACAGCGAGGCCTCCGCGAAACCCAGATTGCCGGGTAGCGGCAGCAGGTTCTCGACCGGCAGATTCACGCGTTCCCGGAAGAAGCCAGGCTCCGTTGGAGAGCTCATGAAGCGCACGTGGTCACACAAATTGTGGCGCCCGCTCATGCAGAATTCGCAGTGGTAACAATAGATCGGCGCTTCGAGCGCGACCCGGTCGCCGGGTGTCCAGCCGGTAACGCCCGCGCCGAGCCGCAGCACCGTTCCCGCGGGCTCGTGGCCCAGCACCATCGGGTATCTGGCGGGCGTATCGCCGGTGTGTCCCTCGGAGAAGTAATGCAGGTCGCTGCCGCAGACGCCGACGGCTTCGACGCGCACCTGTACTTCGCCCGGCAGCGGGTCGGACAACCCGGCATCACGGATGCTGAATTGTCGCGGAGCGGAAAGTTCGGCAATCGTCATGGGTCACTTGGGAGAAACAAATTCAGCGCCGCCCGCTGCTGCACGCCGCCTCCGGCGGGAAGATCCAGGGCACATCCTTCGATTAGTCCCGGCCGGGGCCCGTTCACGCCCCAGCTTTGAAAATGACGCCTGGAAAGGCGTAAGACCGCACGGTTCCGTATGGAGGCGTTGACGACGCCTCACTTCTTGAAGAGATTATCAAACGCGATGCGCGCGTCGCTTTCACTCTTTGGCGCGATGACCTGCTGCCTGTCGCCCATCGCCGGCCGAACCACCGCCCCCGCCGGCGCGCTATCCCGCGCCACCGTCACGCGGGCGCGGAAGAACTCGCACTGGTTGGCCGCGTCCTTCCCCGCAATGCGTTCGCGGATCGGTTTCGTGCACTGGAAGCGGGTCGACGGCTCAAACCAGCTGCACTGTTTACAGCAGTGCAGCGCGGCGTTGCATTTCGGACAATTGCCAGTGAAATCGATGTCCGCGGGCAGGGCGGTCGCGCAACTGTAGCAGCGTGAGGCCGTCACGCTCTCGACCAGCCGGGGCAGCCGCGGTCCGGTGATGTCGATCGGCGGCTTTGGCCCCTTCGGCTTCGGCTTCCCGTCCCGCGAGGACTGTCCGTCCTGCGGGCCAGAGGAATCCATATAGCCGTGTTGCCTGTACTTGCGGTCGCCTTCCATGGGGGATAAGCTCCTTCGCCGGGGTCTGAATCGAATCCCTGCACGCCGCTTCGCGTAGATCCGGAGGGCTGAATACTCCGCTGCCGTCCTCGGTTAGTGCGGAATTGCGAAGCAGGCCTTCCGCGGGGACGTCTCGCGGGCTCCAGGTCGTCCCGCGCATCTCCAGCGGCTCAACTCTTTCTTACCACGCTTCGCGTCCGGAATCCATAGTCTCGTGAAGGAATCCTTCGCAGACCCGGCTGGCTTGCCCTGCCTACCGTGCCCATTTCATCGGAGCGCGGCATGGTCGCGAAAGCGGATCCTCGGCGTGATTCGGAGCGATCCTGAGCGTGTATCCCAGGCGTCCCGTATGGTGTGGCACGAACTCCCGCTCGAAGACATGGGCTCCCGCCTGTTCCTTTGCCGGAGGCAATGAGACCACCATGGTCTCTTCGAGCAAACCATCCGGGCTGACCCGGCCCACGACAGCTTCGACGCGCACATCGCCGGGCTGGAGCCCATTCAGAAAGACGGCCGCCCGCAACTGGACGGTCTGCCCGGTCAGCAGGGAGTTGCCCGTTTCGGGCGCCGCGTCCTCGATCCGCACGCCGTCCCAGACCCTGTCCACCTGGCCCATCCAGTTCACCTTCTCCCGCGCCGGCTGGAAGCCGTCCCGGCGCACGGCCGCGTAGGCGTCATGCGCCGGCGCATACAGCAGCGAGGTGTACTCGTGGATCATGCGCTGGCAGTTGAACTGCGGGCTGAGGTGCATCAACGACTGTTTCACCCTCTGGACCCACGCGTTCGGCACGCCTTCCTCCCGCTGCAGGTAGTACATCGGAACGATCTCGTTCTCGAGCACCGAATAAATGTAGGACGAATGCAACTCGTCCTGGTCCGGCGTGTACGGCGAGCGGTCCCCTATCGCCCATCCGCCCGAGCTCTCGAAGGCTTCATCGAACCACCCGTCCAGAATCGAGAAGTTCAGGACTCCATTGAGGGCGGCCTTCATGCCCGAAGTGCCGCACGCCTCCTCGCCGCGCCGCGGATTGTTCAGCCACAGGTCCACGCCTTGCACCAGCTCGCGCCCCACCTGAATGTCGTAGTCCTCGATGAAAGTGATGTACCGCGACAGTTCGGGATCGCGCGTGAATTGCACGACCTCCCGGATGAACTGTTTGCCGGGATTGTCCTGCGGATGGGCCTTGCCAGCGATAATGATCTGCACCGGCATCTTGTCGTTCGACACCAGCCTCTTCAGCCGCTCGCGATCGCGGAACAGCAGCGTCGCCCGTTTGTAGGTTGCGAAGCGCCGCGCAAACCCGATCGTGAATACGTCCGGATCAAACATCTCGAAGATTCGTTTCAGTTCGGCCTTCGAGGCGCGCCGTTCCTCGGCCCGCTGCAACAGGCGCTCGCGGACAAAGGCAACCAGCTTGCGCTTGCGCCGCCGGTGCGCCTCCCACAACTCGTTGCTCGGGATTTCCGGAACCAGGTCCCAGACGGCCTTCTCCGTGTAGCGCTCGCGCCAGTCCGGCTGGAGGTAGGTGTCATACAGTTGCGCGGTATCGCCGTTCAACCACGTCGGCAGGTGCACGCCGTTGGTGATCGGCGTGACCGGGACCTCGTGCAGCGGCAGGTTCGGCCACAGGTTCTGGAACATCTCCTGCGACACTTCCGCATGCAGTTTGCTCACCGCGTTGCGGTAACTCGATGCCGACAGCGCGAACACCGCCATCGAGAAACGGTCGCCCTGCTCGCGGTTCCCGTTCCGGCCCAATTCGAGAAAGCGCTCGAACGGGATCCCGTGCTCGCGGCAGTAATTGCCGAAGTACTCGTAAACCAGGCTCGGGTCGAACATGTCGATGCCCGCCGGCACTGGCGTGTGGGTCGTGAAAACGTTGTTCGTGCGAGTTGCCTCCAACGCCTCGTCGAAGCTCATGCGCTGTTCGCTCATCAGCAGCCGGCTGCGCTCGAGCGCCAGGAACGCCGAGTGGCCCTCGTTCATGTGGAACACCGTCGGCTGCAGGCCGAGCGCCTTCAACGCCCGCAGACCGCCGATGCCCAGGACGATCTCCTGCCGCATGCGCACGTGCGTGTCGCCGCCGTAAAGCTGGTCCGTGATGTCGCGGTACTCAGGGATGGACGCATTCTCCGCGATGTTCGTGTCCAGCAGCAGCAGGCTCACGCGCCCCACCTTCAGCCGCCACACTTTGATGTGCACCGTGCCCCGCGGCAGCTCCACCTGGACGCGGATCTCCGCGCCCGCGGCGTCCCGTGCCGGCTCCACCGGCCAGTTATAGAAATCGTTAACCGGGTAGCGCTCCGTCTGCCACCCGTCGGGGCTCAGATACTGCTGGAAATAACCGGTCTGGTACAGCAGACCGACCGCGACCAGATTCAGCCCCGCGTCGGTCGCCGCTTTCAGGTGATCGCCCGACAGGATCCCCAGCCCGCCCGAATAGATCGTGAGCGACTCGATCAGTCCGTACTCCATGGAAAAGTACGCCACCAGCATCGAATGCCCGCCCGGGCTCTCGGGCTTCTGCGACATGTATTCGTCGAACGCCCCGCACGCCTTGCGATACACCGACAGATAAACCCGGTCCGACGCCGCTTTGTCCAACGCCGCCTGCGGCAGCCGGCTCAGCATCGCCACCGGATTGTAACCGCACGACCTCCACAAGTTTGAGTCGAGCCGGCGGAACGCTGCGCGGATCGTATGGTTCCACGTCCACAGCAGGTTCATGCTCAGCTCGCCCAAGCGCGCGAGTGCTGGTGGCAGCGCCGGACTGACGACGAATTCCCTGACCGGGTGAATCTCAAATGACATCTGTGTCTAGACCCCCTCCACCACCCTGGCTTGCCCAGTGGCTGGCGAAGCACAATCTTCCTGTTATTGTCCCATTCTGCAGGATTGCGGCGCTCGGCGGGGGCGTGTTAACCTGATTTAAGAGTACATAGTCTGAATTAACTAGTATGTATGGATTATTCATTTTTCTCTATTGATCTGATTAGAAAAGACTTACAATACTGTATATGAAATTGAGCGCCCAGGAAGAGTATGGCCTTCGGTGCCTCTTGTACATGGCTCGCCATGGCGAGACACGCAGCCACAGCATCCCCGAAATCAGCCGCGCCGAAGGGCTTTCGGTCCCCAATGTCGCCAAGTTGATGCGAATTCTTCGCCTCGGAGGACTCGTCGCCAGCGTCCGCGGACAGGCCGGTGGCTACACCTTGTCCCGCACTGCCGACCGCATCTCCGTTGCCGAAGTCCTTGCATTACTAGGAGGTAGCTTCTACAACGACCACTTCTGCGGACGCCACTCCGGACTCGAGCACGCATGCATGCACGCCGGCGATTGCACGGTTCGGCTGTTGTGGAGGACAGTGCAGAATACCCTCGACGGAATCCTCGAAAAGACCAGCCTGCGGGATCTGTTGAAGTCGGAACCCGACATGCGGGAGTTCTTGAAGACCCTGCCGTTCCAGGTTGAGTCCGACGTTCTGGCCGAAGCGCGCGTCAACGGGCAGTGAGTCCGCGCCTCACCCGCTGGCGCGTTTGAATCAGCACAGCGCCTAACAGGAATATTTCGTCTGCGTACGCCCCGGGGCCGCGCACGCCTCTGAAGTCCGTCTCGTCCTCGCCGCGATCCACTGTTCCTGCTAATGCCTTTGCCGGCGCGGCTCGACGCCGCGACTCCCATTTTTCCGCCGGCAGCGGCCGCCCGCTGGTCGAGCGCATCCTCACCGATCGATACTGGAAAGCGAATGCCCGCTCACATCGTTTCCATGACCAGCTCTGCGCCCGGAGCAGGGAAGACCCTCGTCGCCGCGGCCCTCTGCCGCTGGCTTCGTCGCGGGCATCATCCGGTCTGCCCCTTCGTCGCCTGCGGTGACGGCCGCCCGGACGCACGCTCGTTGCAAGTCCTCGCCTGCGCGGCTGGTCTGTTGGAAACTCTGGCCCCGGCGGGCGGCACCGCCGAACTGGCTGCTCTGGCTGAGCAATGGGACTACCTGGTTGTCGAGTGCGGCCCGGGGGTGGAGCCGCCACCTGGTCCGCATTTCGATCTCCTGAGCGCCTCCGCATCCGGCTTCGAACTCCTGGATGCCGTCTCTGGGGAAACATTGCTTGTCCCCTCGCACGATACCTCCGCCCTTTTTCCCGAGATCCCGCCCGCGCTCGCCCGCCTGCCGGAATGGACTTATCAGAACGCGCCCCGCGTCGGCATCATCTCGTTGCCGCATCTCAGCAACTTCGCCGATTTCCGTCTCTTCCGCGGCGCGGAGTGGATCTCGTCGCCGCCGCCCGGTCTGTTCCATTTGCTCATCGTGCCCGCCTCGGCCGACGAGGACTTTGACCGCGGATGGCTCTCCGCAGCCGGTCTCGACGCCTGGCTCCAAGGCCAGCGCGAGCAGGGCTGTTCCGTTCTGTGCACCGCGAGCCCATTGTTCCCAGGCCAAACCGTAACCGTCGGGGCGCTGCAGGATTTCCGCGCCGCTTCAATCGCCCTGGGCCGCCGACTGTCGCCGCCCGATCCGGAAGAATCCGAGCTTGATGCCCTGGCCGTTTGGATCGAGCAGTACGCCGGCGCCGCGCGTTTGCGCGAGCGCTGCCTCGGCGCGTAGTACAGTAGGAGTTTCCGGAGGCTGCTGCCGGTTGGGTCGTGGCCTCCGCACTTCTCCAGGCCTGCGCTGTGGCCGCCGCCCGTGGCAAGCTGCCGGCGCCCTCCCGGGAGGAACCCGATTGACGATTACGCATGGTGGAAATCTCTTCGCGATTTCTCGCGAGCGCGGGTGGGACTGGCGCGATGTCCTCGACCTGAGCGCCAGTATCAATCCGCTCGGCCCGCCGCCGGGCGTCCGCGCCGCCATCGAAGCCGCTCTCGACCGTATCGTTCACTACCCCGACCAGACGCCCGTCGAACTCGAGTCCGTCCTCGCCTCGGCCTGGCGCGTCTCGCCCGAAACGGTCATGGCCGGCGGCGGGGCCACCGAATTGCTTCACTTCTTCGCGCGTGCCGGCTGGCAGGGCCCCTCCGCCCTCGTCACCCCCGCGGCCTCCGAGCTCTTTCGCGCCTTTCCCCACGCCTTGCGTCTCTCGCTGGATGACCCCGAACGCTGGCCGCAGCGCGGCTTGCTCGTGCTGAGCCAACCTCTCAATCCGACTGGCGAGGAGATCTCCGAAACCCTCGTTCGCCGCGCCATCGCTTCGCGCGAAGGCCCCGTCCTGGTCGATGAATCGTTCATCGACTTCACGGCGCTCCAGTCCGCCGTCGGCTGGTGCGAGTTGCACCCCAATCTTCTCGTGCTCCGCTCGTTGTCCAAGTTCTACGCCCTGCCCGGCTTGCGCGTTGGGGCGCTGGTCGGTTCGCCGCAGTTGATCTCGCGCCTGCGCCGCCGCCGCGAGCCTTGGACGGTCGGCGCGCTGGCCGATGCCGCCGCCCGCGCCG
>JBEKHU010000098.1:0-8182 GCA_050012115.1 Bryobacteraceae bacterium
CGAACCACGGTGATGCTCGCCGCGCCATGCAAGACCAACGAGATGGACTACAAGGAGCGGTTCGAAGAGGACGAAACGCCCGTCACCGGCAACCGGCCATGACGAGGATCATCACTCGCGCATGTTCGTACAGCGACGGAGAGCAGGTTGAAGACAGAACTCCGGGCCTTCGGCTGTGGCCCCGGGCCAGGGTGGAGGCGCCGCGCTGATTACCAGTGCGTGAGCGACCCGTCGGGGCGGCTGTAGATCTGACGGCGGACCGACTGGGTCACTTCTCCGATCTGGGTGAGGAGGCTGGTGTCCAGGGTGACGCCGAGACCCGGGCGCTCGTTGGGGTAGACCTTGCCAGCCTTGAAATCCACATACTCGGGAAGGTAGGGGATCTTGCTGCCGCCGTAGTTGTATTCGAACATCACTGTGCCGGGGAAGGTGACCAGGCAGTTCACGAGGGCGGCGGTGGCGACGGGCCCGGTGAAGTGGGGGACGATGCCCACGGCGTGCGTTTCGCAGAGGGCCATGATCTTGAGCATCTCGGTGATGCCGCCGACGTTGGGCAGGGTGCAGCGGTTGAAGTCGATGTCGTGGTTCTCGACGAGCTTGTTGAAGTCCCAGCGCCAGCCCCACTCCTCGCCTGCCGCGATGGGCACCGAGGTCATCTGGCGGAGCTTGGGGATGTCTTCCAGGAAATGCTCGTCGCGAACGGGATCTTCCACCAGGTAGGGCGCGTACTCCTCGATCAGCCGGCAGCCGCGGAGGGCGTCGGCGTACTCGAAGCGCTGGTGGAAGTCGACGCTCCAGTCGCCCGTTGAGCCGAGGGCTTCGCGAATTTCCTTGGCATCCCTGGCGAGCTGAAGGAGGCGGGCCCGCACATCCCAGGCGCCGGCGCCGGTATCGGCCGCGCCGATTCGATAGACCTTGTAGCCCGCGTCCAGGGTCGCCTTCACGCGGTCCTTCAAGCTGGGCTGCGCGCCGCCCGGCGCAGCCGGCGGGCGGATGTTGCCGGTGTTGTAGGTCTCGCAGTAGTTGCGCACGGCCCCGCCCAATATCTGGTGGATGGGCAGGCCGAGGGCCTTGCCTTTGATGTCCCACAGCGCCAGGTCGAGGGCGCCCATGGCATCCTGCTTCTCGCGGCCCGGCGGGTAGAACCACGCCATGTATTCTTCCTGCCAGATGGCTTCGGCCTTAAACGGGTCCTTGCCGATGAGCGAGCCGGCGCACTGCTCCAGCGTGTCCTTGGAGCCGCCCTCGCCGATGCCCGTGATGTCGGCTTCGGTCTCCACCGTCACGAGCATGTTGCTCTGGTTGAAAATCAGATTGAGCTCGGGCGGTCTGTAGATGCGGACCCGCGTGATTCGGGTTTTCGGCAGGGCGGCTTCAGCGAGCCGTGGGAGGGCCATGCAGGCTGCCGGGGCAGCCGCGAGTGACTTCAGAAACGATCGACGCTTCATCGGCGAATCCTTTCGTGGAAGCGAACTGGGAATTTCAGACTCAGGATACTCCGTTCGGCGCGCGGGCGAAGGCCGGCGACGGCGTGTCACACTAAGAACGAACAAGATCTGCGATACGCAAGATTGACCCGCGAGGAGGGCGCGGAAGCGCCCGTCCGCGGCGACATCATTCGTAGTGCAGCGCAACCAGCGGATCGACCTGCATGGCGCGGCGGGCGGGTGCGAAATTCGCCAGCAGTGCTACCAGCATCAGGAACAGGGCCGCGCCGGCGAAGACCAGCGGATCCCTGGCGCTCACGTTCAGCAACAGGCTGGCGACAACCTGAGTCATCGAGAGCGCGGCGGCGAGGCCCGCTACCAGACCAATCAGCGTGAGCCCCATCCCCTTCTTCAGAATGATGGCCAACACCGAACTACGCTGACCGCCAAGCGCCATGCGGATGCCGATCTCGTGCGTGCGTTGACTCACGACGTAGGCCATGACACTGTAGAGCCCCGCCCCGGCCAGCAGCAAGGCGATCAGACCCAGGACGCTGAGCAGGCTGGCCGCAACCTTCTGTGGGAAGACCGAGCTGTGGGCATAGTCTTCGAACGCCATCGCGCCAAAGACTCCGACGCCAGGGTCCACCGCGGCGACGGCGCGGCGCAGCAGCGCTTGCGTCGGGACGTTCTCGCCCCGCGCACGGACGAGCAATCCGATGCCGCGGTCATAGTCGCCGACCGCCTCGTAGCGCTGCGGGAAGGGCACGTAGATCACCGGTTTCGTGACCTCCGCCAGCGAATAGTACTTGCTGTCCTGAACCAGTCCGACTACGGTCACCACGGTTCCGCACCCATAGATCTGCATGCCGACCGGATCGCGACCCCCGAGAAAGTGCCGCACAAAAGCCGCATTCACCACCGCCACCGGCGCGGCCTTGAGGTCGTCGGCTGAAGTGAACTCGCGGCCGTTGAGCACCGGGATCCGCAGCAGGTGGAAGAAGCCGGGGGCGATGAGATTACGATCGATCGCCTTATTCTCACCGGGTGGCGGCGTGTAGCCGGCCACCTTCACGTCGCAGCCCGGCGCGCCCTGGAAGCCGAGCGGAATGCTCTCGGCATAGGTCACGCCGACCACGTCCGGCAAAGCCTCCAACCGTTGGCGCAGGCGCCACATGAACTCGCCGCGTTGCGCAAAAGTCGTATAGCCGCTGGGGGAGAGGAAAAACTTCGAGAGCAGGACGTTGTGCGGGTCGAAACCGGGATCGAGAGCGCTGACGCGCCGGAAGCTCTCCAGAAAGAGCCCGGCGCCGGCCAGCGCGACGAGGGCCAGCGCGACCTCGCCCACCACCAGCAGATCGCGCATCCGATGTGCCCGCGCGCCGGTACCGCCACCCCCGCCACCCTCCTTGAGATTCGCGGTGAGATCGGGACGCGCCGCGTGCAGAGCCGGCACGAGACCCGATATCACCGCCGCCGCGACACAGGCCAGTACCGAGAAAGCCAGCACCGTGCCGTTGAACGGCACTTCCAGATAGATCGGCAACTCCGTGGGGGGCACAAGCAACGACAAAGCGTGGCGCGCCCACATCGCCAGCGGCACGCCGATCGCGGCGCCGATAGCGGCCAGCAACAGCGCCTCGGTGAGCAACTGGCGTGCGATCCGCTCGCCGGTCGCGCCCAACGCCACGCGCAGACTCAGTTCCTTCTGCCGGGCGGTGGCACGCGCCAGCAACAGGTTGGCCACGTTCGCGCAGGCGATCAGCAACACGACGCAACACATCGCCATCAGGATCCGGAATGGCCCGATCAGCAGGCCTTTGACGTTGTTGGAGGCCTTTTCCTCCGGGAGCACTGTGAAGCCAACCCGCAGATTCGTTCCGGCGTAGGTTTTTGAAAGCCGCTCGCCCAGCAATCGCGCCTCGGCCCGCGCCTGTTCCAGCGTCACGCCCGGTTTCAGACGCGCGGTGGTCTGCAGTCCACGGGCCCCGCGATAGTCGAGAATGTCCCGGCTGACCTGGTTGAGCTGCACGCCCATGGTCAGCGGCACCCACATGTCGAAAGCCAGGCCGCGCCACGCTCCGCCGAAGACGCGCGGCGCGACGCCGATGATCGTCAGCGGAGTCCGGTTGACGCGCACAACCGTGCCGGCAATGCCCGGGTCGCCGCGAAAGTAGCTCTGCCACAGGCGGTAGCTGATCACCGCCACCAGGTCCTTCTCGCCGTTCTCCTCGGGATGGAAAAAGCGCCCCTTGACGGGCTGCACTCCAAGCACCGCGAAGTAGTTGTTGGTGACCATCTCGCCCCAAACCCGTTGAGGACTCTCCGGCCCGCCAATGTCGAAGGCGGCGAGTTCCTGCGAAGCGGCCACCCCCGCGAGGGAGTGCAAGTTGGCGCGGCAGTCGAGATAGTCGGGGTAGGAGAAAGTGCGGCCATCAGCCCGAATCGTCTCCAGGGTGTAGAGCGGATGGCCGTCGGTGATGCCGGGGACCGGAGCCAGCAGGACCGCGTTGACCCAACTGAACACGGTCGTGTTGACCGCGATGGCCAGCGCGAGCGTCAGCACAGCCACCGCGGTGAACCCCGGCGAGCGCGCAAGCAGCCGCGCGGCGTAGCGGACGTCTTGGAGGATGGTGTCTATCATTGGCTCATCCAATCCTCAACGCCGTCATCGGTTCGATCCGCGAGGCGCGGCGCGCGGGAAGCAGCAGGGCCGCCAGAGAAGCCACCAACAGAATGGTGGGGACGCCCAGGAATGTCATCGGATCCGTCGGCATGATTCCGTACAGTAAGCTGGCCATGAAGCGGCTTAAGCTGTAGGCCACGGCCAGCCCCAGCGAGAGACCTGCGCCGACGACCACCAGGCCTTGCCGCAGGACCGAACCGGCCACCCGCGCCGGCCGGGCCCCCAGCGCCATGCGGATGCCGATTTCCCGCGTTCGGGTCCGCACCGAGTAGTTCACCACTCCATACAGTCCCACCAGCGCCAGCACCAGTCCGATCGAGCCGAAAGCCCCGAACAGCGCGCCGGACACTCGCGGCAGCAGCAGCGCCTCGTCGATGTGGCTTTGCAGGGTCTTCACGTTGAACAGCGGCAGCTCGGGATCCAGGGCGCTGACTTCCCGCTGCATTGCCGTCGCCAGCAACAGCGGGTCGCCGCGCGTCCGCGCAATCATCGTGACCCCGTAGAAGGAGAGACTGCCGTCGAAATCCACGAGATGAAGAAACAGGCTGGGCACCGTCGCTTCGCCCACTGACTCGACCTTGGCGTCGCGCACGATGCCGATCACCTCGTACACGTTCTTGGTTCCCTGCTCGTTCCCGTCGCGCACGTGGCGGCCGATCGGGCTGTCCTGGCCGAACAGCCGTTGGGCCAGCGTCCGGTTGATCAGCGCCACGCGAGCCTTGTCGTCGCGAGCGGTTTCGAAATCCCGGCCCTGCAATAAGGAAATGCCGCTGGCGTCGAAGTAGTGCTGGCTGACGCGCATCTTGTCTCCGCGAATGCGCTGGCCCGCGGCGCTGTCCGCATCGGAAAAGTTGGAATTGCTTTCCGCCATGCTGAGCGGGGGGAGATCGATATACCCCAGCGCCTGCACGCCCGGAAGCGCCTCGACACGCTCCTGGAGATCGTGAAAGAGACGCTTCTTCTTGTCCAGCGAATAACTCGGGCCGATGGGGTCCACCGCCGCCATGAGGGCGCCCTGCGGCTTCATTCCGACATCGATGGACGAGGCGTTGTGCAGACTCCTCAGAAAGAGCCCGGCGGTCACCAGCAGAATCAGCGACAGCGCCACTTGCACGCCCACCAGTGTGCTGGCCAGCCGTCCGCGGTGGGAACCGCCTCCGCCCCACCCGGTCTCGGTCATGGCTTCGGAGAGGCTTCCCCGTGTGCCGGTCAGGGCCGGCGCCAGGCCGAACAGAACGCCCGTCAGGACAGCGAGAGCCGCGGTGAAGCCCAGCACGCGCACATCGGGCGTGAAATCGAAGCGCATGGGAATCCCGAATTGCGGCTGGATCTGCGCCAGCGCCGCCGCGACGGGGATCGTCAGCAGGAAGCCCAGTACCGCACCCGCCGTGGAGAGCAGGATGCTCTCGGTGAGCAACTGGCGCACGATCCTGCGCCGGTCGGCGCCCACCGCCAGCCGTACACCGATTTCATGCTGCCGCGTGGCCGCGCGCGCCAGCAGGAGGTTGGCGACATTGGCGCACGCAATCAGCAACAGCAGGCCGACGACGACGGCCAATGCGCTGACGAGGGGATTCAGGATTTCCTGGAGAAACGTCCCGACATGGCCGGCCCGAACGAGGACCATCGGCTCGAGCTGATCATTCGGCTCAAACTGCTTGTGTGCGCGCGCATGCACGAGATTGGCTGCCGCCAGGGCCTGCTCGCGGGTCACGCCCGGCCGCAACCGTGCGGTCATTTCGATCCATTGGCAGTTCCGGCTCATGTCGATCGAGGCGATGTCGGCCGCCAGGTGCGTACGCATGGCCAGCGGCGCCCAGAATTCGTTCAGAATGCCCCGGTCGAGGCCAAGAAATCCGGGAGCGGTAACGCCGACGACGGTGTACGGCAGGCCGCTCAGGGTGATGCGTTTGCCGACGATGGTCCGGTCTTCGCCCAGCCTGCGCCACAGGTCATAGCCCAGCACCACTACCGCGTCCCGTCCCCGGACCTCGTCTTCATTCGGGAAAATGCCCCTGCCCAGAAACAAGGGCGCGCCAGTCACCTGGAAGAAGTTCCCGGAGACGAGCCCGCCCCACACGCGCTGCGCGCTACCGCCCGCCCGGACGTTGGCCGCGGCGGGAATGAGGGAATGCGCGGTCACGCCCTCAAACACCTGCCGCGTCTGATCGCGGAATTCCAGGTACGCCGGGATGGAACAAGAGGGCGCCTGACCGCGGGTCATGACGAACAGCCGCTCTGGATCCCGCACGGGCACGATCGTGATGAGCAGTTCGTTGACGATGCTGAAGACCGTTGTGTTGGCGCCGATGCCGAGGGCCATGGAGACAACGATCGTCGCCGTAAGCGCGGGGGTCTTCGCGAACGAACGGATGGCGTAAGTGAGGTCCTGGCGTAACGAATCGAGCATCATGATCTCCTTATCCCTGGATATTCACGCGGATGAGTGAACGCACCGGCCGATCCGGGGCATGCCCCGCCTAGGCGTGCGGCACGGCGGAGCGGACCGCTGCCCCGTCGTCCACCACGCGGCCGTCGAACAGGTGCACCTGGCGCTTGGCCCAGCTGGCATAGCGCGGATCGTGTGTCACGACGCACAATGTGGCGCCGCTCTCGTGCAGGTCGCGCAAGAGTTCCATCACCCCTTCGGAGTTCTTTGAATCGAGGTTGCCCGTCGGCTCGTCGGCGAGCAGCACCGACGGGTTGCCGACCAGCGCGCGCGCCACGGCCACGCGCTGCTGCTGGCCGCCGGAAAGCTGCGACGGGTAATGCTTGAGCCGGTGCGACATGCCGACTCGCTCCAGCGCCTCTTCGGCGCGGCGGCGCCGCTCGGATCGCCCCATCGAGCGGTATGTCAGCGGCAGTTCGACGTTTTCATAGACCGTCAGGTCACCGATCAGGTTGAACGCCTGGAAGATGAAACCGATCTCGCGGTTGCGGATGCGCGCACGATCGGCGAAGTTCAGCTTCTCCGCGGGTTCGCCCTTGAAAAGATAGCGTCCCGCGGTCGGAGTATCGAGGAAGCCGATGATCGACAGCAGCGTCGATTTGCCGCAGCCCGAGGGCCCCTCGATGGAAAGGAACTCGCCGCGCCGGATCTGCAGATGCACTCCGGCCAGCGCGTGGGTCTCGACCTCGTCGGCGTAAAACACCTTCCCAAGATCTTCCAGTTGAATCAAGACATCGTTGTTCTCGCTCATATGTTTGCTCCAGGCGGTCAGCTTCCAGACTTCTGTTATCGAATACGGATTCGTTGCGCGTCGCGGTAGGCGGAGGTGTCGGAAAGGATGATCTGGTCGCCCTCGCGCAAGCCGGCGGCCACCTCCACTTCATTCACCGAAATACGCCCCAGCCGGACCTGCACGCGCTCGGCGGTCGAGCCGCCCGGCTCCAGCTTGAACAGGCTGATGGTGGCGCCGGGTTGCGCCTCGGCCACGCGGCCGGTGTACAGTACGTCGTTCACGTTCTCCAGCCGGATCACGCCGTCCACGCTCAGGTCGGGCCGCGCGCCGGCGGGCAGCGGCCCGTCGAGTGCCACGTCGATCGTCACCGAGCCGTCCTTCACTCCCGGATCGATGCGCGTGACATGGCCCGGCAGCGTGCCATTGCGCGTGTCGATCACGGCCTGCTGGTTGAACGTGATGTCCTTGGCCAAGGTCTCGGCGATGCGCAGTTGAGCCTTCAGCTCCTTCGGGTCGGAGACGCGCGCCAGCACGGTGCCGGCCGTGACGTAGGTGCCGATTTCGACATCGACGCTCTGCAGCACGCCGCGCAGCCCCGAGCGCACGTGCAGATCGGCCATTTGCTGTTTGCGCAATCCCACCAGCCCCCGCAGTTGTTCGAGACGAGCCTGCTGAGCGGCCACCTGCGCCGTGGCGGTCTGACGAGTGCTATCGATGCGTTTCGTTTCGAGTTCGAGCCGGTGCTGCAGTTGATCCGCGGCAACCGTGGACTTGCGCACCGTGATCTGGTCGATGAGCCCCTCCCCGGCGAGTTGCTTGTTGGCGTCGCGCTGCACGGCGGCCTGCTCGTAGTCGGAGCGCACCTGCGCGGTGACGGACTGCTGGGC
>JBEKHU010000099.1:0-8179 GCA_050012115.1 Bryobacteraceae bacterium
GCGACGTGGTGCTGTGCGACTGGCATTACGAGTCGGCGCACCCCACGGCGCTGGCGTTCGCGCTGGACGGGTTCAACGTTGTGTCGGCGCCGTGGCGCCAGGTGGGCGTCGGCGTGCGGCAACTGGACCTGATCCGACTGGGCCGCGCGGAGGCCAGCCCCGAGGTGGCGGCGCGGCTGCTGGGCGTGTTGCAGACGACCTGGACTCCCTTCGGAGCGTTTTCAGCGGCGTATTGGAAGGATGGGCCGGCGGATGCCTCGGCACGGGAGGAGGCGCTGTGCTTCCGAGAGGTGATGCGCCTGGCACGCCAGGAGTGAGCGCGGCGGCGGTCTCAGTTGTTGCCCGGATTGTTGGTGACCGTCGAAGCCGGGGGCGCGGGAGATTGCGGCGCGGGGTCGGGCGCGGCCGGAGGTTGAGACCCGTCCGTCGAGCCTGATCCGAGGCCCAACTGCAGGCCCTTGCCCACGCCGTAGGTGGAGGCGCTGATCCCCAACAGGATCAGGACTTCCTTGGGCACGGCCGGGAATTGTCCGTTGCCGCAAAGCGTGAGGTAGACGAAGGTCAGGGCGATGGTGAAGGTGAAAATCAGAAGCTGAAAGCGGGAGATGCTGGCCTCCCCGCTCTGCTCGCTGAGGATCGAGTCGAGGCGGATCTGATCGGTGACGATGGCGTGCAGCACGACCAGGCCGAAGGTGAATAACAGCGTGGCCAGTTCGGCGCCGACCAGCAGCATCAGGTGCTCCCTGGTCAGGCTCCGAAACAGCGCAAAGTAAGTCACGACGACGATGGGCGCCAGGCCGACGACGACGAGAACGCCGCGAATCACGTTTTTCCAAATACGGTCCATTGCATCTTCCTCCGTTCAATTCAAACCGTTGTCCGTCCGCCGGAGCCGCCGCCGGACTTCGTTCCCCAACCAGGCGCTATGGCTCAGGGTCAGCACGAACAGGGCCGGCCACGGGACCGGCGGCAGCGCGCCGCTCCCGGCCGCGCGCAGCGACCTGGATAGGTAGAGCAGCGCCACCGCTAAGGTGACGAGGCACATCTGCAGACGCAGCGGGCCGGGCAGCCAGCGCCCGGCCTGATCCCGGCTTCCCAGCAGGCCGCCGAGGCCCGGCCCGGCGCGCAGGATTTTCCAGAGCCCGGCAGCACCCAGGCCGGCGATCAGAATCGCAATCTCCGCTCGCGCGAATTCCCGCAGGAACGCCATGCCAGGCCTCCTGGGCCTTCGTTCCATTTTAAGGGCCGGTGTCAAGAGCAAAGAAACAGCGAAAGACGGGCGCAGAGCCACGGTTGAAGGCAGATCGGGGAAGATCCGGCAAGGGAAGCGGATCGTTTTTTCACCGGACTCCCGGGGCCATCGAGGCGGCGAGAGGAGGCGGGAATCGGCGGAAGCGGGCATTCTGGAAAGAGGAAGCGCGCGGCGGAGTATTGGCCTCCGCCGCAGAAGTGCGCGATCATACGCTCATGGGTCCATTTGCCGTGCGTGCTCGGCCAATTGCCGCGCTCCCGAATCAGACTATCGGTGCGCGCCCAATCTGAGGAGTGACTCCATTCACGTCTTCAACATGAACAATATGACCGAAATCTTTAGGCTGCTCAGCGAAGTCTTCCGGAATGTCTTTGACGAGAGTGAAGTGGTGATCTCTCGCGAGACCTCTGCAAAGGACGTCCCTCAGTGGGATTCTCTCATGCATGTGGCCCTGATTATCAATGTTGAGAAGGCCTTTGGCGTACGGTTCTTAAGCTCCGAGGTGGCGGGCCTTCAAAACTTGGGAGAATTGGCCGATCTGATTGAGGCGAAACTCAAGTCCTGATGCCGCCCTATCTCACAAGACTATTTGATTACGTCAGGGAACGGCATCCTCGTTCGTTCCGCGGCATTGAAGAGGCGCGCGCTGTCTCGCCCGAACGGTTTGATGCCTTCGCCGAAATGTTCCTGGCCTGGCTGGTAGCAGCCCGCGGCGAGAACGCTATCGCGGCGACGGCTGACGCCTTCGTCAGGTTCACGACTGACGTGAACATGGCCCAAGCGCGATATGAGGCCGACGGCCGCTATGCGCACAGCTCATTTGCCGAAGTTTATGCCGATCATTACAGCCAGAACGAGACCATGGCTGACTACCTTTGGGGCATCTATTTGACGAATTTCCTCTGGGCGCACCACGTCCAGATCGCTATTTTCTTCCGGGACTGTTTTTTGACCGGCCTTTCGGCCGAGTCTCAACTCGTCGAGATCGCGCCCGGCCACGGCGGCTGGGGAGCGTGGGCCCTGAGCGTGCTTCCGGAAGCCCGGCTCACTGGCTTCGATATCAGCCCGTCCTCCATCGAAATAGCCGGCAGTATTTGTTGCGCGGCAGGATTGGAGAAGCGGGCAACGTATGAGGTACGAAATGTGCTGGACCTGCAAGACGGGCTTTCGGCTTCAGCCGATGGTCTGATCTGCAGTTTTCTGGTCGAGCACCTGGAACGTCCCGAGCAGTTGTTTGCTGTGATTCAACGCATTCTCAAACCCCAGGGCCTGGGTTTCGTGACCGCTGCTTTGACGGCCGCCCAGGTGGATCACATATACGAATTCCGATTCGAGTCTGAACTTGTGCGGCTCTGCGAGGGAAATGGTCTGCGAGTCCTGTCCACACTATCCGCCGGACCGAAGCGCCTGTTGCCGCGCGCCCGATTCCTTCCGCGGTCGATGGGGCTCGTTGTGCAAAAGCGCACTCATGACACATTCTAGTCTCCGCGGGGCGCAAGGGCTCATGCGATGATGTCAACCGTCGGGGAACGCCCGCCTGTATTGAAACAGGCTCACGCGTTGATCAAGGACGGCAACCCTTCCGAGGCACTGCGACTGCTGGCGCACGCGATACGCGCCGGGCGTCTCGGCCCCGAGGATTGTGAAAACGCCGGAAGGATGATTCAGAAGCAGCTTACGGGGGCGCAGGGCTCTCCGCGCCTGCGAGTTCTCTTGCTCGGGCAATTCACGACTTCCTGGCTGGCGCCGGTGCTGACCGCGGTCGCCTGGGGGGACGGCTGTTTCGCCGATGTGCGGGAAGGCGGGTACGATACCGTCCTCCAGACGCTCATGACATTGGAGGAGGGTGCGAATCATTTCGATGTCGTGATCCTGTTGCCATGGAATCAGCGGCTGATCGGATCCTCCCACAAGGCCGACGCCTTCGACGACGAACTGGGTTTCTGGAGAAAGGTGTGGGAACTCGCCACTGAGCGCACCCGGGCCAGGATCCTCCAGGTCGGCTACGACTGGGTGACGCCCGGTCCGTTGGGCCATCACCTGTCCGGCGCCTTTCGGGGAGACGTCGGGCGCATCCGGCGCATCAATGAAGCGCTGCGTGGGGCACTCCCCCGTGGCGCATTCTTTGTAGACCTGGAACAGCTTTCGGGCGCCCTGGGCAGGGAGAGATTCTATGATCGAAGGCGCTATTTCTGGACCAAACAGCCGTTCAGCGAAGTGGGACTGCAGCGCCTGGCGGCGCACCTCTGGGCGGGCATACGGGCATTGATGACGGGGCCCAAGAAGGTTTTGGTTGTCGATCTGGACAATACGCTGTGGGGCGGCGTGGTTGCAGAAACAGGGCCACTCGGCATTGCATTGGGCGAGAGTCCTGACGGAGAGGCGTACCGGGAGTTTCAAGGCCACCTTAAAGGACTGAGCCACCGGGGCGTACTCCTTGCGATCTGCTCCAAAAACAATCCGGATGATGCGCTTGCGCCATTCCAGCAAAATCCGCAAATGCTGCTGTCTCTGAGCGATTTTGCGTGTGTTGAAGCGAACTGGGAGCCCAAGACGGTTGGCTTGCGGCGGATTGCGGAAAGGCTCAACCTGGGGCTGGACAGTTTCGTTTTCTTCGACGACAATCCCGCCGAGCAGGAGCAGGTGCGGCAGGTTTTGCCCGAGGTCTCCGTCGTTGAGGTCCCTGCCGACCCCTCGGAATATGTAACAGCGCTGCAAAGCGGTCTCTGGTTTGAGGTGGCAGAACTCTCGGCTGCAGACGTCCAGCGGCCGGCGCAATATCAGCAGGAGAAAAGCCGCCGCGCGTTGCAGGAGACTGCCGCGTCCATGTCGGATTACCTGCTGTCCTTAGACATGGAGGGTTGTGTCAAGCCGATCGGCGAGGCTGAAATCCAACGTGTCTTCCAGTTGATCGGGAAGACCAATCAATTCAACTTGACTACGCGGAGACATAGCCTCGAGGATCTCCGAAGATTACTGTGCCAGCCGGACAGCATTCATCGCGTTCTGTTCCTGAGGGACAAATTCGGCGATCACGGGCTGACCTCCGTTCTTCTCGCCGTTCCAGCGATTGGCGAATTGGGCAAGGCGCTGCGCATCGACACATGGTTGATGAGCTGCCGGGTGATTGGCAGAACCGCCGAGCAGTTCTTCTTCAACGATCTCATTGCGGCGGCACGGGAACTCGGCTATCAATGGCTGGAGGGCGAGTATGTGCCTACCAGAAGAAACGCCTTGGTGGCGGATTTGCTGGACCGCCTCGGGTTCTCAAGATACCACGAGGGAACCGATGGGACACGTTTGTACCGCCTCGCGCTGGAGCAGGCTGCCTGCGGCGAGACATTTGTTCACCCTTCGTTACTCTGACCACCGCAACAAGGTGGCTCCCCACGAATAACCCACTCCAAAACCAACCAATCCGAGTACCGAACCCGGCCGTACTCGACCTTCCAGGATGGCGTGCTTCAAGGCGATCGGGATCGAAGACGAACCCGTGTTGCCGCAGTGCGCGAGGGTCACACAGAACTTTTCGGGCGGGATACCTATTTCCCTGCGGAGCTGTTCCAACATGTACCTGTTGGCCTGGTGGAACACGAACAGATCGATTTCCGCCAGTCTGACGCCCGCCTTCTCGAGCAACCGGTTCACGGTCCCAGGAACCGTGGACTGCGCAAACTCGAGTATCTTGAATCCATTCATGTAAAGATTCTCTTCCGTGCGGACATTGCCGTTCTCGTCGGTAATCTCCGGCGGTTCCTGGCGGGATTGCGGGCGGCGGAAACCGCCGGTTGGGACGATGAGATTTGGCGCCCCGCTTCCATCCGTGCCGTAAACAAAGGGTCCGAGCGCCGGCGTGCCGCCGCTCGATGCGGTCAGCAACGTGACGGCGGAGGCGTCTCCCAGGATCGTTTTTGTGGACTTGTCCTTTGGGTGAATGAGTTTGGTGTAGGTATCGGCGGTGATCAGCAAGACAACCGCCGCCTGTCCGGAGGCGATCAGTCCTTCCGCCAGCCCCAAACCGTAGATATAGCCGGAACATCCGAGGCTATAGTCCAGCGCGCCGGCCGTCTTAGGTATTCCCAGGCGGTCCTGAAGCAAACAGGCGGTAGTCGGGAAGAAGTAGTCCGGGCTTTGCGTGCATAGCAGCACAAAATCAATAGACTTGGGATCGCACACTCCCGAATCGAACAGCTTACGGGCAGCCGCAACCGCCAGATCTGATGCGCACTCATCCGGACCGGCGATATGGCGGTTCTGAACTCCCGAGAGGTTCGCGACGTTTTTCACCCACCACGCCGGAAACTCCGCGCTCAAGTCTTCCGCCGAAACCGTCTTTTCGGGAAGGTAGTACTCGATGGCGGAAATCGCTGCGTGCATCTCGAGGGGGCCTCAATCGCCGGCCAAACGAAGCTTGGACTGGCCCGCCTGCTCGCAGCTCTGCCGGGCGGCGTCAATGCACTCCATCATCCGCTGCGACAAGGTGGAGGCCTGCGGCTCGCGGAAGAAAATTCCGTGATCGCCGGGGACGGATCGGACCTCCAAGCCCCCCACCAACTTCCGCCATTGCGCTTCAGCGTGCTGGTTCCGCAGGAGGGAATTCTCCTCCGGAAGAAAGATCGTCAAGATGCCTCGATAGGGGCCCGGGCGGTAGCACAACACCGCCTGATATATCAAAGCCTTTCTATCCAGTTTCGCGCCGACCTGCCGGCCCGCGAAAAGGCGGAGTAAGAAACGCTGCCAACGAGCCGTGACATTCTGCCATAAGACAGAGTCCGTCTTCTTGGAAACCTCGATCCTTTGAGGCCAGCTCTTTTTCATCAGCCGCCCGAACGACGCCCGCAGGGCGGACAACGTCAGGGTTGCGTAAGTCAGTCCAGGCACGGGTGGATCGAGCAACCCGACGAAAGCGACTTGCTCACCTCCGGCAATGAGTTGCCGCGCCATTTCGAAGACCACCAGGCCGCCGAAGCAAAGGCCCGTCAGATAGTACGGCCCATGTGGTTGTATCTTCACAACATCTTCCAAGTGCGCCGCCGCGATCTTTTCAATTCGCGCTTGTACGGGAGCGTCACCGTCCGCAGCGCCCTCGCCGGCCCCACTTTGATCATCTGCGATGATCGATTTTCCCTCGAAGCCATAAACGGGCTGCTCGCTCGGCAATTGGAGCAGGAGATCACGCAACGCAAGCACGTGGCCCGCGCCGCCGGGGAGGCAGAACAGAGGCGAACGGGATCCCCCTTCACGCCAGGCAATAACGCTGGGGACGCGGGTCCTGGAGTCCTTTCTCAGAAGAACGGCCTGCTTATTGACGGTCGATGCGTCAAAGAAAGTGTTGAGTCCTATCACGCACCCAAAAGTTTTCTTGATGCGAGCGACAATCACGGCTGAGTGCAAGGAAGTTCCCCCGAGTTCGAAAAAATCGTCCACGGGGCTTACGCTGGGAACCTCCAGGATCTCGCGCCAGATCGCCGCCAGTTGCTCTTCCAAAAGGTCTGGCAGCTCCGGATCGTCAAGATCGAATCCAAGGTCATCCAACGGCTTCTTAGTTGATGCAGTTCTCCGATTCACAGTTGTCATATTGGTATGCTCCATCCCCGCAGGCGCGGGGCGGTTAGAGTGTTGATATCTCCGACGCGTTGATCGATTTGCACGTCCTCCGAAGCCCTGCCGTCAGCGAACTCTTCGGAGATGGTTCGAGGCTCAATGCCGTAGATGGGCTGGTCAGCGGGCAGATGGAGCCAGAGATCGCGAAGAGCGATGATGTGCCCCGCCGCTCCCGGGATGAGGAACAAAGGAGGGTTCGATCCCGATGTGCGCAGAGGCACGGCCGTGGGCATGTCGAGGGCCGGATCATTGTCGAGAATCTCAGCGATTTGCTCAACAGTGGGAGACTCGACGAGCACCTTCAGTCGCAGTTCGCGGCCGAATTGTTTCTTGATCCGGGCAGCGACGCGTGAGACGTCAAGGGATGTGGCGCCCGCTTCATAGATGTTCTCGCGCGGTCCGAGATTGGGGATGTCCAGAATCTCGCACCAGATGGCGATGAGTTGCTGTTCGATGAGCGTGCGTCGATGTGTCTCGACTTCTTGAATCATTTCCGCCTCCGATCCGTATAATTATCTTCAATTATAGGCGCCAGAGCAACATTAAGACACAAATCGCCGCGCAAGCAGCCCGCTTGCTGAACAAAGCCGTTGTCGCCCCTGACGCAGTGGCCGGGTGAAGCAAGAGTGGGGCTGGGTGGAGCATTCTTGCATAGCGGCAGCTTCGAACGGAAGGTGAACCCACGTCCTATGGATGAATGACGCGCGCTGGCGATCCAGAAATGGCATGAAAACGAAAGAGCCGGAGGGCGGTCTTGCAGGCGGCTTCCGCAACGAATTAACCGTTGGGCGCGCGACCGCGCGGGGCTCCGTTCGCGCCGGTCCCAGAACTCGGGCGAAACAACTGCCCGCATCCTCCCAGGCGGTCTCCTCCTGGGCGGCCGCGGCGGGGAACCTCCGGCCGGCTCTTGACACTCGTGATGCGAGATGTCAAGTTGACGATGCTGTGCCGACATGAACCATCCAATCGTGTTCCGGAAGAGCGAGTCGATCCCCCTGAGAACCCCTGGACTGCCGGCGGACACAATCCACATCTGGGCGACGCGCCTGGACGCGGACCGCCCCAGTGAGCCCGGCACACTGGTGATCCTTGGGGCACAGGAGCGGCAGCGAGCGGATCGATTTCGTTTCGATCGGGACCGCGGGAGATTCGTTTCCAGCCACGTCTTCCTGCGTCGCATTCTCGGCGCTTATTTGGGGATCGGACCGGAAGCCGTCGAGTTTGACTACGGGGCGCAAGGGAAACCGGCCCTGAGGGATGGATGCGGGCACCTGAGGCTGCAGTTCAGCCTGGCGCACTCAGCGGAACTGACGGTCATCGCCA
>JBEKHU010000100.1:0-8152 GCA_050012115.1 Bryobacteraceae bacterium
TCGCACGCCACCATGTTGCAGCGTCCGTTCATGGTGCCGCAACTGGGTCCCCAGGGCATTCCGCTCTGCAGGGTCACGACAGAGCCGAGTTGCCAATCGCCGATGATTGCCCGCAGCACGGCGTTGTGAGGATCGAGGGCCTTGCCTTTGCCGGTCGGCAGGAGATAGGACACCACGCCCACGAAGCGGTTCGGCGTATCGTAGCCCAGCAGGCCGCGGTCGTTGTTCAGGTTGCGATAGTCCGCACCGCCATTGTTGGGCGCGGAACCGTTTATTTGCGACTCGGCAAAAGTGGAATTGTAGATGCCTCCACTAATACCGGTGTTCTTGGACCAGGTGTAGTTGAGCAGGAGCTGCAAGCCGCTTGCGAAGGAGTGCTGCGCGCGGATCTGCAGGGCATTGTAGGTCGAGGTGCCTACGGTGGCAAGGTAGGTCTCGCCATTCAGAGCCATATACGGCTCCTGGGAGTTCATCGCAGAGATGGTGCCGCCACCGCTGAAGCCGATCAACGCGGGCGCGGGATTGGGAATCTGGGCCTGGGCAGGATCGGTCACACCGTTGGAGGCAACCCAGCCGTTGCGCCAGGCTTGGAGGGTGGCGTTGGAGATGTTAAAGGACCCCGTGACTGGGTAGTTGCGCCAACCGAGGTCATGGCCATGCGATCCGACGTAGCCGGCGGAGACCAGCCACGCACTACCAAACCTGCGCTCAAGGAAGAAATTCCATTGATCCACTATGCCATTCAAGTAAGACTGCCGGTTGACCCAGCCGGCGTTGCAGCAGTAATCGGACGGGGCCGACATATTCCCTGTCCCCGGGATAACCTGCGTGTTTTGCGGATCTTCGAAGCGGCCAATGGGTATGCCATTGGTGGCAGTCAGCCCGAAGGGAATGGCGTTAGCGGCCCCCGAGTAGGGCCCTGTGCCATAATAATTCCCGTTGGCGTTGAAGCCGGTGTTACTGGGAGCATAGATCCTGCCGTAACCGGCGCGCATGACGGTGGAATTGCTCAATCGATAGGCTGCGCCGATGCGCGGCGAGATGTTGTTCCAACTTGTCTTCCAAAGGTTGCGGCTTAACCCATTCTGACCTGGGAAGACGACCGTCCCCATGGCCGCGAGAGGATTCGGATTGGCCACGCCGTTCAGCGCGGTGTAATAAGAATTAGGCACCGACAGATCGAACTCCGACATCTGGTTGTACCGTTCCGTGGGCCCCGGCTGCACCTCGTAGCGCAATCCTAGATTGACGGTCAGTTTGTCGTTGACTTTCCAGTCGTTCTGGGTATAAAAGGCGGCGTACTTGGCGGCCAGGGCGGGCTTAGCCGCAGTGCCGCCGGTCAGGAAGTAGCCGGTGGCGCCGGTTAAGGCGGTGGCGGCGTCAATGCCTCTGTTCGAGAAGTTTGGAATCAGAGTGAGGTCATTGTTGCCGTAGATGTCCCCAAACTGGCCCGTTGAGGCGTTCCCCTGCCACATGCCAATGGCTGGCGTGCCGAACTCAATATCGGCCCACTCGCCCAAGTAGACGCGGTACTCGCCGCCGGCCTTGAATGTCCATTTGCCCACGATCTTGGTGATGCTGCCGGTGACGGCGTGATTGAGTTGATGCTCATGCTTGTTATCCCAACCATCGGAACTCAAGCTGCCCCAGTTGGCAGCGTTGGTGTTCCCGCCGCCGAAGTTGCCGACCGAAGGCGCGTTTCCAGAAAGCGCGATCAAACTCTGGACGTTGGCGGGCATCCCATAATCCGAGTAGTTGACCCCGCTCGGAGCAGGCGGGTACCCACCCTGGGTGCTGATGCGCGTCACGCCGTAGTGCAAGTCGATCACCGTGGTTGGATTCACGGTGACGGTGTAGCCGACGGCGCCATAAGGATTCGAGTCCACTACGAAAGGCAACCATCCATAGTTGCCAAAAATGTCGCTGGCGCCCCACGCGTTGGGCCGCACGGCCGAGCCAAACGACCTGCCTCCAGAGAAATAGATGGAACTCTTGTCCCCGAGCCGGTAGTCGCCTCTGAATGCCAGACTGTTGCGGATGGTTGGCATGGTCCCGGAAAAGTAATAGTTGTTGTCGCCGAACGCGTCGCTCGGGGCGTGGTTCGGATTTGGATAGCCCGCCAGGATCTTTTGTCCGTATTGATCGGGGTTCGAGACCACGCCCGCGACGGGGTAAGGCGTACGCTGGACGATCGTGCTGCTGCCCTGGTAAAACTGCGCACTCCAGGGATCGAAGAGCACGACGGGCACGGGATTGCCATTGTTGTCCGCGACTCTCGTTTGGCTGAAGTCCCCAACGCGCTCCAGGGCGGTTGGAACCTTCGTCACAACGTTGTCAGGATCCTTGTGGTCGAGCCGCTCGTAGGATGCGAAGAAGAACAGTTTGTCCTTGCCGTTGAACAACTTCGGGATGAGCACCGGCCCGCCGACGTTGCCTCCGTATTCGTTCACGCGGTATTTGCTGCGCGGAATGCCATTCGCGTTGTTGTACAGGCCGTTGGCGTCCAGGTCCTCGTTGCGGAGACGGTAATTGAGCCCACCGTGGAACTGATTGGTTCCGCTCTTCGTGGTCATGGAGATCAGGCCTTGGGCATTGCCGGTGTCCGCCGAGAAGCTGTTGGTGACAACCCGCACCTCCTGGAGCGCGTCACGATTGGGAACCACCGCGGTCTCGTGCCACGCGGCGCCCTGCACCGAGACGCCGTCCAACTGGAGGTCGTTGTTGCCGAGCGCTCCGCCGTTGATGCGGATGGCGGACATTTGTTGCCGGTCCGAGAATCCCACGCCCAGCACGTGGCTGTTGTACATCGCCGGAGCCGGCACCACGCCGGCCTCCAGCGAGGCATAGTACAGCGGGTTGTTGTTGATGTTGGGCAGATCCTCGATGAGTTTCTGGTCCACGGAACCCTGGACCGTCGAGTTCTCGGTTTGGAGGGTGACGGCGTCGGCCTTCACCTCGACGGTGGTGCTCACGCTGCCGGTGGTCAAGACGGCGTCGACCCTCACCGTGGCTGCGCTATCCAGCACGATGCCGGTGCTGCGGTAGGTTTGGAAACCCTCCGCCTTGACGACAACCGTGTACCGGCCGATTGGGAGGTATGGGACGGTGTAGTCGCCCGCGGCGTTGGTTTTGGTTTCTGTTGCTACGTTAGTGTCTTCGTTCTGAACCGTCACAGACGCTCTCGGAACGAGAGCGCCGGACGGGTCTGTAACGGTGCCCGTGATCGCACTGGACTTCACCTGTGCGAAGACGGCGCCGATGATCAGGCACAGACCGACACAAACGACGAGTAACTTGTGCGGTTTTATCATTAAAGACTCCTAATCTTAAATGCGTCGAAGCTAACCCCTTCGGGCTGGGGAGAGAATACTGCGATAGTGGGTCCGGAACAAGGTTCCGAATCGTTCACAACCAGCTATCCCGACGGTTCAGAACGGCGTTAAGAACGCGAACACGCCCTAATTTGGCACGGCTGGACGGTAGAATGTGGGTAATGCACTTGTTGCTTGTTGGACTCGTGCTCAGCCTGGCGCCGGATGGCGCGGCGGCGCAGAACAAGAATGACCGCGTCCCACCGGAAATCCGCCTCGCCGCCGAGAGCGCCATGACCGCCGGCCGCCTGCCGGAGGCGGTGGCAGCCCTCAAGAAAGGGTTGGCGATCGACCCAGCGTGGACCGACGGGCTATGGAAGATTGGGCTGGTTCTATACCAATCCGACCAGTTTGAGGCTGCTCTGCCCTACCTCCACAAGCTCACCGAGTTGGATCCTGCCAAAGGCGCGGGGTGGGCGTTACTGGGGATGTGCGAACTCCAAGCCGGGCACCCCAGACAGGCAGTGGAGCATATCGACCTCGCCGACCGCGTCGGCATCACGGACCAGTATCATTTGTGGGAAATAGCCTACCTCGACCGTGGCCTGGCTCATATCGCATTGGGCAATTTCGGCGAGGCTACCGAGCTACTGGGCAAGTTGGCACCGCGCGAGGATCCGGACGAGCGCGCGCGCCTGGTGCTCGCACTGGGGTTTGCCGCGTTGCGCCTGCGGTTGGACGATTCGCTCTCCTCCGAGCAACGTGCCCTAGTGCAGGCAGTTGGGGAAGCCAGCTATCTGAACTACGCTCAGAATCCTGCCGCCGCCGATGCGGCATTCACGGAGTTGTTTCGCAAGTACCCGAAAGCGCCGCTCCTACATTACGCTTATGGCGCGATTCTGTTGAGCCGAATCGATTACGTCGGGGCTGAACGCCAGTTCCGCGCCGAACTCGCCAACACTTCGGACAGCTTCCTGGCCCGGCTCGGTCTGGCCTTTGTGGCACTAGAGAACGGCGACGCTCGGGGCGGTCTGTCCCATGCCAAAGAGGCCGTCCACCTGCGGCCCGACTCGTCCAAGGCCCACTTGTATTACGGTCGGCTCTTGTTGCAGGTCGAGCAAACCCAAGAAGCCGTCGTGGAGCTGGAAACCGCCCGGGTGATTGCCCCGGAAGACCATGAAATCCGGTTCGCATTGGCCACTGCTTATCGCCTGCTCGGCCGCAAAGACAAGGCCGCCTTGGAGTTCAGGGAGTACGAGCGCCTGAAGCCCCCAACAGAACCGGCCAAAGCGGAGACCACGCCCAACGGCCCGGTTAACGCTGTTCCGAAGCCTTGACCGGGGTCACCGGGGAGCTCGGGTCCCTCGCCAGATTCAAATCGACTCTTATAGTCCGATGACCGTCCACCACAATATTCGGCCGACTGGCGGACAGAAAGCCTTCCTTGCGGACTGCCAAGGTGTACTTGCCGGGTTTCAAGTCGGACGCCGTAAACTCGCCAGAGCTGTCCGTCCTGAATCCAATGGAACTGTTCGTACTTTGATCGATCACCATGACAATTGCATCTGGAACCCGCCCTGATGTGCCATCAACAACGGTGCCCTGGATGGCGCCGAATCGGGTCCAGTCGCAGGAGGCCGCTACGAGTGCAAGCCCGAGCAGCAGTGCGCAGCCGAGACGTATGAGGATTTGCACATCGGGATCTCCGCTGTCCAACTCAGGACGGGCATTTGGCGAAGTCATCGAGTTTCAGTATAAGCTGCTGAACTCAGGTTTGGACGTTCGCGACGGTTCTGAGCGGTTGTTCCACCGCCGTTCAGAACGTCTTGTCGGCCTGCCCTGGCCCTCGCTGCTTTGGAATTACCAGCGGCTGACAGCGTTTCAACGCCTGGGTTCGGATCAGTTTCGAGGCGAATTCAGCGTGCGTTCGTGCCGCCGCCTGATATAATTCCAATCGATGCCAGAGGGACCGGACTACCACCCAGTAGTTCAGAGGCCGCATCCGTCTTTCGACGCAGCCCAGCAGCAGGCGATCCGGCGTGAATTGACTCGCATTCTGGAGAGTCCATTCTTCCGCGCTACAAGGCGTTCTCAAGAATGTCTGCGATTTATCGTCGAAAAAACGCTCGAAGGAACACTGGACCAGCTTAAAGAGCGCTGCATTGGCGTGGAGGTGCTCGGCCGGGCGACGAATTACGACACCAATTCGGACGCCGCCGTGCGCATCATCGCCAACGACCTGCGCAAGCGCCTGGCGCAATATGAGACCAGCGGCGGCGAGGACAGCGCAGTCACCATCCATCTGCCGCCCGGCTCTTACGTCCCCGAGTTCCGCTGGCGCCACCCCGCCGCGCACAAAGAGCCGCAAGCCCCCGGGCAACTGCCGCCCGCTCCCGCGCCGCGGCCGCCAGCGGCCGCACGGATCTTTCGCTCCCCCCAGTTCGGTCGGCTGCTGCGCAACCGGGTCTTCCATTGGAGCGCCGCCGCCGTCCTGCTGGCCGTCGCCGTTCTCGCGCTGCTGCGCGGCGCGCCGAAGTCGCCGCTCGAGCTGTTCTGGGGACCCGTGCTCAGCAGCCCCAGTCCCGCCATCATCACGATCGGACAATCGACGGTGTATGTGCTCTCCCAGCGCGTGCACGAACTCTATTGCGCCGGCAACAGCGAGGAAGTCGAGTCGCGACCGCACGTCGTGAATTATGGCGACGCTTCGATCCCGGGCAAGGACATCGTGCCCGTCACGGACTCGTACACACGCGTGAACGATGCCATGGCGCTCGCAAGGCTTACGGAGATGTTCGGCCGGTTTGGAAAGCCGGTGAGGGTCCGCTTGGGCAACCAGACTTCTTTCTCTGATATGCGCGATGCCCCCATGATTCTGCTCGGCTTCAACAACCGATTGAACCAGGACGTGGCCCTGCAGTTCCGCTTCACCTTCGGGCGGCTGCACAACCTCAAGGTGATGACGGACAAGACGCCGCCAGGAAGAGTTTGGTCGATCGAAGTCGACCCAGCCGGTCATACCGTGGCCGATTACGGATTGATCTCGCGCGTCGTCAATGCCGAGACGGGACAGTTCGTTGTGCAGGCCGGCGGGCTGGCGAGTTTTGGAACGCGGTCCGTCGGGGAGTTTTTGACGAACTCTCAGTATTGGGGTCGGCTGCTGCAGGATCTTCCGCGCGACTGGCCCAGCCGCAACATCCAGATCGTGATTCGCGTGAAGGTCGTGAACAACGCCACCAGCGTGCCCGAAGTCGTCAGCAGTCATTGCTGGTGAGCCCGGCGCCCGTTTGCTTTTGGCTCAAGCGTGATGCCGGGTCATCGCTTGTTGGCTCAATGATTTGCGCGTCCTGTGCGCCTACGTGCGCGACGAGCGCCTCGCTCTCCGCGGCAAACGGAAGGAGAGGACGTCTGGGTTATGGCGCCCCAGCCGGATCCGGGCGCTGATCACCAGCAAGACCTACATGGGGATCCACGGCTTCGGCAAGCGGAGCGCCAGAGGCCGGCCGGTCATCTCCGCGGGCAGTTCCAGCCATGATCACGGAGGCAACCTGGAAGAAGGCCCAGAAGACACTCCAGGACAACCTCCTGTTCGACAAACGCAGCGCCAGGAACCAGTACCTGCTGAGGGGATTGATCAAGTGCGGTCTGTGCGGCCTGACCTACGTCGGCGTCGCGGCCAACAGGTTCAACGGGAAACGCGAGTTCTACTCCACGCAAGCACTTCGACTGCAGTCGAGTATAGCACCCGCTGCTCTGATTTCAAGTGTGCCACCCGCGTGAGCAACCGGTTTGGAATCAATTGATTGCCGCGTCACATCGCCCGTTTCTGTGACATGTCGATTCCACTTGCTTTTCAGCCACAGTCCATTGAGAGCCAACCCGCAGTAGCGAATGTCTGGTCTCGCCATGTAGGCGAGATCAATGAACAAGCCGAACGGAAGCTGGTTCATGTTGGCCCGGGCGGCGACGCTGGCGGCGAAGACGCCGCTGCCCGAGTCGAAGATCCAGGTCTTCGTTCACAACTATGCGGGGGTGTCCACCGAAACACTGGCCCGGGCCGCGCGGACGGCGGGGCGCATCTTTAAGAGCGCGGCAATCGAGGTCGAATGGCTGGACTGCCTGGTCACCCCGAAGGCGCCGGCGCAGAACCCGGAGTGCCAGATCCAACCGTCGCCGGCCCGGCTGTCGCTGCGCGTCACTCCGGGCGCCCGGTAGCAATGGACCAGCCTGCCCCAGGGAACCTTCGGCTTCGCCCTGTTCCCCGAGGACGGCGGATTCGGGACGGCCGCCGTCGTGTGCCCGCATTGCTGCGAGGAACTGACGAACGGCAGCAAGACGCTGCAGACGGCCTTGCTGGGGCACGTGATGGCGTACGAGCTGGGCCACCTGCTGCGGGGCACGGGCAGCCACGTCGCCAGCGGCCTGATGCACGCTCCGTGGCATGCCAATGAGATGCAGATCATCGCATTCGGAGGACGGCTGTTCACGCCCGAAGAGGCCGGCAGAATCCGCCGCCAGGTGGCCGAGCGGCTGAGCGGGGAAGGACCAGTGCTGACGGCGGGGAAGTAACAGCTCACACGCTCCTTTAACCGATGGATCTCTCCTGAGGCCAAGGGTTTGCCAACGCGGACCACTTGGGCTTGATAGGTCAGTGGACGAAAAGTGGGACTTACGGACATTGGGGCTGCGAAGCCGCACCGCTGGCGGTTGTTTTCCGTCAACGCCGTTTGAACTAAGCCTGGGCGGCAGACGCTTCGCGTGCTGATGGCTGACGGGTTGGTCGTGGCAGGGGATATGTTCGGGTCACAAGGAGAAGCTTGTGACCCATTCACAAACGTTGC
>JBEKHU010000101.1:0-8133 GCA_050012115.1 Bryobacteraceae bacterium
CGGCCAACTACACCGGCGCGCTGCGCCTGTTCGACGACTTGATCGCCCTGCAGGAAGGCGATGCCGCGGCCTTCAGCCGCGCGCGCGGCATGGTCGCGGGTTGGTTGAAGCAGTACCCGCTGCGGACGAACAAGTGGGGGCCGTTCTTCGAGGACATCCCGACCGGGGATTACTCCGACACCGAGATCAACGCCGACACCATGGCGGCCTACATTCTCGAACACCCCGCCTGGGATGCGAACTGGCGGGCCCACGCCCGCTCGATTCTCGACTGGACGGGCTCGACCTTTGACAACCGCGAATTCGCGCGCTTCGGCGTGACGGTGACCAACGAGCAAACCGTCTACAGGGTACCGGGCAACAGCCACTCCACGCGGCATGCCGCCACGATGTTGCTGTACGCGGAGGAGACCGGCGATACCACGCAAAAAGCCGACGCGATCCGCCGACTCAACTGGGCCACCTACACCGTGGATGACGATGGCAAGAACCGCTACATCCGCGACGACGTGTGGCTGACGGACGGATATGGCGACTATGTCCGCCACTATCTGCGCGCCATGGGGGCATTCCCCGAGTTGGCGCCAGCCGACCAGAACCACCTGCTGCGGACTTCGTCTGTCTTGCGGTCGATCGAGTATGGCGCGGGGTCAATTCGCTACACCAAGTTTGACGCAGGCTCGGAAGAGCGCTTCAAAATGGGCGCGTGGACGCCGGCGCGCGTCGAGGGCGGCGAGATGCAATGGGATCCCGCAAGCCGTGTGCTAACGGTGAAGTCGAAGATGGCGAGGGTGGCAATTCCCAAGGCCCGCTAGCCGTTTGGGACGCTCTGTTCAGGTCGCCGCGTCAGTAGTCGTATCGAGACGTGCCGCTGTGGACGCGAACACAGAGCATAGAAGTACACTCTTGACGTCCGCGTTGCTTTTGATAGAGTGACTTGCGCATGGTCACAATTCGCGAAGTGGCGCGCCAGGCGAGGGTTTCGGTCGGCACGGTGTCCAACGTGCTGGCTGGTTCGGTGTCGGTCCGGCCCGAGCTGCGGCGGCGCGTAGAAGAGGTCATGCGCGCACTCGACTACCATCCGAACGAGATTGCACGCAGCCTGAAGACGCGCCAGACGAAGACGCTGGGGATGGTGATCTCGGACATCACCAACCCGTTCTACCCGCAGATCGTGCGCGGAGCCGAGGACGCGGCCATGCTGCACGGCTACCTGCTGTTCATTCTGAACACGGATGAGAACACGGAACGCGAGCGCCGCGCGCTGTCCACGCTGCGAACGCGGAAGGTCGACGGCCTGCTCCTGACCGTGGCTCCGGGGCGGGAAGACCTGACGCACGTGGCGCAGTTCCGCGATTCAGGCCTGCCGATCGTGTGCATCGACCGGAGCGTTCCGGGCATCGATCTGGACGTGGTGTGCGCGGACAATGCGCACGGGGCGCGGATGTGCATCCAGCACCTGCTGTCGCGGGGCCACCGGCGCATCGGCTTCCTGGGAGGATCGCCCGGAGTGGAGACGGCGCAGCTGCGGCTGGAGGGATACGAACAGACGCTGCGGGAGGCCGGCCTGCCGCTGGACCCGAAGCTGGTCCGGCACGGCGATTTCCGTTTCGATAGCGGCTACCGGCTCTCCAAGGAGATGCTGCTCGAGGCCGACGCGCCGACCGCGCTGTTCGCTTCCAACGCCAGGATGGGCTTCGGCGCGTTGAAAGCGATCCACGAGCTGGGGCTTCGCTGTCCCGAGGATGTGGCGCTGGCCGTGTTCGACGAAGTGCCGTTCGGGGACGTGATCCAGCCGCGCTTGACCGTCGTCGCGCAGCCGGCCTACGAGATGGGCCGCGTCGGCACGGAACTGCTGATCGCCCGTCTAGAGGCAAGGGAGAAGAGTCCCGACCCAGTTCACTTGACACTCACGCCCGAGCTGCTCGTGCGCGATTCCACCGCGACTCGCCGTTCCTGAACGCCTGCTCAGGCTTGTTCACGAAGCTGTAAAGAAACGCCCTGTGAGGCACATCCGGGGACGGCGCGCCCGATCAAACAAAGCCACCACGAGGCAGTCAAACATCCGTAGGGAGAATCGCGTCCCATGAAATTCTCTTCTTTCTCGGTTCGGCACCGGAAGTTACCCGCCTCGACCCCATAAACTGGAATCTGATGGGGACGACGCCTGGGTCGAAAAGCGGGAACGGCAAACGAAACGCCGTCCAGTGGCTGGCCTACCTGATCTCGGCGCTTTGCCTTTTGTGGGTCTACCACGACTTCGACTGGCACAGCGAGCTTCCGCGCCTGAAGGCGGTTCATTGGCTGTGGATCGTGCTGGCAGTGTGCTTCGATTTCTTGGTCTACATCGCCCAGGCGTGGCGCTGGAACACGTTGCTCAAGCCGCTGGCCAGGGTCCCGCTGTGGCGCACCGTCCAGGCGATCTATATCGGTCTGTTCGCCAATGAAGTCCTGCCGCTGAAAAGTGGCGAGTTGGTGCGCTGTTATCTCGTCGCGCACTGGAACCACATCCCTTTCTCGAAGGTCTTCTCCTCGGCACTGATCGAGCGCCTGCTCGACGGGATCCTTCTGATTGTCGGTTTCGAATGCATCATGCGGGTCAGCCAACTGCCGAAGGATGTCGAGGTCGGCGCTGCGGTTTTGCTCGGACTGGTGGTCGTTATCGGCTCGCTTGTATTATTCGCCGTCCTTAGCAGGCGCTTTGCGCGACATGTAACGACCGGCCACCGTTGGTCCGAGGCGCTGCTGATGATTGTCGAAGGCCTCCACGTGATGGCCCGGTCGCGCTCGTTCTTTGTGGCCTGCCTGGGCAGCGTCGTCTATCTCGGTCTGCAAATCGTCCCCGTTTACGCATTGATGGCGGGCTATCAACTGGGCCAAGACTGGAGCGCGGCGCTCGTCGTGCTCGTGATTACGCGCCTCGGGACCATTGTGCCCGGCCCTCCCAGCAATGTCGGCGTGTTTCACTTCTTCGCGTTCCTGGCCCTGAGCAACGTTCTCGGCGTGGAGGAGCAGACCGCAAAGAGTGTCGCCGGCCTGATGTTCTTCGTCATTACGGCACCCCTGCTCGCTGGCGGGACATTCGCGTTGGCCCTCACCGGTTCGGACTTGCGCGAAGTCTACGATCTGGCGCGCGCTCACCGCAAGCATGGGGCGCCTGGGCTGAAGCAGACACCTGGTAGTCGATAGGACTTCCCAGCAGCGATCGAGGGCAACTGCAACCAACCGTGCCTGCACCTAGGCGTCTCTGCCCGTGCGAGTGGGGCAAGCTCGCCAGGGGCATGAAAGCAAATCTGAAGGAACAAAGCCAATTATCTAATTTTCCTTTTAGAATGATCAGTTTGTGATTGCTATCTTTCGTTAGTATTCGCTCAATATTCGTGGTTGTCAAACGACAGGGCCGGCCGAGCGACGGAGCTTCAATCACCTTCGGGATAGTCCCGGGTGTCAAGCGGATTTCGGACGGGCGGGGTGGCAGGCTCGCCGGGAGCGTGCAAGCAAACCTGAAGGAGCAAAGCCAATTGTCGACTTTTCTTTGTAGAATGATAGTGTTACAGTGGCTATCTTTCGTTAGTTTTCGCTAAATACTGCGGTTGTCAAAGAGCATGGTGGCCAAGCCGCGCAAGCGGCCGGCCACCTCGAGCATACTCCCGGTGTCAAGCGAAAATGCCGTAGCGGAGCAGGAGTTCCCTCACCTGTAGTAGCGGCACAACGCCAGGCTGCGGGAAGCGGGGTTGCCCCGCTCGGCGCATTCTGACCCATTTAACAGTTTTCATCACTTCTCGCAAATCCCGGCAGCCGAGTCGCGCTTGCCAGGGCGGCCACCGCCCGACGGGGCGGCATGCAGGTCCAGTGCGTCCATGCAGCCGGGTGAGCCGACGGAATTAAGCACTCAGAGGCGGTGCAGCAGCGGCCGATATAGGACGTATGGAGATAGCTGAGAAGCGCCGGCACGACCGGCTCCTGTGCGCCGGTCTGGTGGAAGTGCGGTGGTCGGACAAAGACGGCTTTCCGTGTGAGACGGTGGCCAATCTGGATAACCTGTCTCCTGGCGGTGCCTGCCTGCGGGTGGATTGCCCGATTCCTCCCGGAACGCGGATCGCTGTCGGCCATCTGATTGGCCAGGTGGAAGCGGAAATTCGGCATTGCAGTTCTTCGGAGTTGGGTTGGGTGGTCGGAGTACAGTTCCTGACGGGTAAGACGCCAGGCATCAAGGCGTGCGACCCCAGTCACTGCGTGGATCCGAAAACCGTCATTCAAAGCGCTCAACTCCCGGAGGGACTGCAGCTTTCCCGCGACGTGCGGAGCACTGTCGAATGCCTGACCCTTTACGAGGCCGTCTGCGACAAGGAGTTCTGACGCATCCCGGCCGTGGGGCGGCCTGACGGCCGGCTTTGCGGTCGAGCAGACGGGAGAAGCAGGCGACGCCGCAGGGGGCGCGGGCGAACCCCAACGGAGCTTCAACTCACTTTTGCCGACTGGTGGGCGACGAGCTGCCATTGGCCATGGCGCTTGACGAAGACGTGCAGAAAGGCGAGCGTGGCCGGCGCCTGAGAGCTATTGGGGCCGAGAGTGACCACCTTGATCCGGCCGAAGGTGAGAGCAGTGTCCTTGGAGAGGATCTGAACGCGCGGTTCCGAGTCGTACTCGGCCTTGAAGTAGCGCGCCTTGCCGGTCTTCAGCTTGTCGATGTAGCTGGCCTTGGTATCGGTGTTTCCGGTGGAGTGGGTGTAGGTGAGGTCGTCGGCGAGGACCTTGTCGAGCAGGGCCATATCGGGCTTGGAAACACCCATGGACCAGCCTTTTTCGGCGGCCAGGACGGCGTCCTGTTCACTGCCGGCAGCGGGAAGCGCGGGGAGTGCCAGGCAGCCGGCGAGCGCGAGGACGAGCAGGGTTTGACGAAGCATGTAGGTATTGTACGCTGCCGGGCGCGGGCGCCGTGGCGGGCGGACGGCGGCGGGCCGGGGTGAGGTCAGCTATCGATCCGGCCGGGCATGTCGGCCAGGACGTAGGTCAGCACGGCCAGCGAAGCGACGTTCAGCCGGAAGTCGCGCGGGTCGATCTTGTCGAGAGTGTCGGCCTCGGAGTGGTGCCATTCGAAGTAGCGCTGGCCGACCGTGCGGTGGCCGAAGCCGGGTACGCCTTCGCGCATCAGCGGGCCGATATCGGCTCCGCCTCCGCCTTTGGACATTTCGCCGGCGCCTATGCCCTCCAGGAGCCGGCCGATCTGTTTCGCGCGCTGCAGGGCGCGATTCATGACGTCGTCAGCGGCGCCCACGATGGAGCAGCCGAAGCCGACCGGACGCTCGGAGCCGCCGTCCATCTCGATAGCCGCGACGTGGTTCTTCAGCGCGTCCCCGATCCATTTCCGATAAGCCGCGGCCCCTGCGCCGGTGTGCTCTTCGTCGGTCCAGAAGACCAGGCGCACGGTGCGGCGGGGGGCCAGGCCGAGCTGCTTCATCAGGACAACCGCCTGCCAGCAGGCGGTGAAGCCGCAGCCGTCGTCCTGCGCGCCCTGGCCGACGTCCCAGGAGTCGATATGGCCGCCCAGGACGACAATCTCCTCGGGCCGGTCGCGGCCGGGGAGTTCGCCAATCACGTTGGCCGAGTCGGCGTCGGGCAGAGCCTGCGCGGACATCTTCAGGCGCAGGCGGACGGTGTTGCCGGCGTCGAGGAGCCGCCCGATGCGCAGCGCATCCTCGACGGAGACGGCGGCGTGAGGGATCCGCGGCACCGCCGGATCGTATTGCATTGCGCCGGTGTGGGGATCGCGCAGGCTGAGCGGGGTGACGGAACGAACGAGAGAGGCGACGGCGCCCAGCTTCGCCGCGCGGATGGGGCCGGTGGAACGGTACTGAACGGTGCGTCCATACCCCTGCCAAGGCACATTGTAGAGCACGATCCGGCCGCGCACCTTGTCCGCGCCCAGCGTTTCCAGTTCGTCGTAGTTCGAGACGGCGACGACCTCCGCTGTGATGCCCTCGGGCGGCGTGGCCACGCTGCCACCGAGACCGAGCATAAAGACCGGCGCATCAACAGGCGCCACCAGGCGGGCTGATTCCTCGCCGCGGACCCAATGCGGGACCAACACTGGCGGCGTCTGGACATTCTCGAGGCCATCGCGGCGCATCTCCGCGGCGGCCCACTCGACGGCGCGTTCGAGGGAAGCAGATCCGGCGATGCGGTGGCCGATGCGGTCGCAGAGATACTCGAGTTTGCGCCAACCTCCGTCGTCGGTGAGCGCGGCGCCGATGAGCCGCGAAGCGACGTTGCGGTAGAGGTCGGGAAACGCCGGCGCGGTCTGAGCCCGGGCGGCCCCGGTGGCCGAAGCGGCGGTCCAGCCCGCGGGTACGGAGGAGAGGAAGGTACGGCGTCGCATGAGTTGTCCGGGAAAACGTCGATTCTCTCACAGGGCCAAGGAGATGGCGCGAGGGCTCCCGTTGCGGCATCCTAAGAAGGCGGATGAGCGAGAACTTTGACGCGCTGCTGGTGCTGGGTTTCGGTGGTCCCGAAAGGGCCGAAGAGGTGATGCCGTTTCTCGAGAACGTCGCGCGGGGACGCGGCATCCCGCGCGAACGGCTGCTGGCAGTGGCGGAGAACTACTACCGGCTGGGCGGCAGGAGCCCGATCAACGAGCAGTGCCGGGCGCTGATCGCCGCACTGCGAGCGGAGCTGGACTCGCACGGCGTGAAGCTGCCGATCTACTGGGGCAACCGCAACTCGCACCCGTTACTGGAAGAGACGATGCGGCGGATGACGGCCGACGGCGTGCGGCGCGCGCTAGTGTTCGTCACGTCGGCCTACAGCAGCTACTCGGCGTGCCGGCAGTATCTGGAGGACATCGAGTCGGCGCGGGCGGCGATCGGAGAGGACGCGCCGCAGTTCGAGCGGCTGCCGCAATACTGCCTGCTGCCCGGATTCGTCGAGCCGCTGATCGAGCGCGTGCGCGACGCCCTGGCGCAGATTCCAGAAGACCGGCGGGGCGCGGCGCGGCTGCTGTGCACTGGGCACAGCATTCCGCTCGAGATGGCGCAGACGTCGAAGTACCTGGAGCAGCTCACGGAAGTGGCGCGGCGGGTGGCCGCCGGCGCGGGTTGGTTGAGGCACCGACTGGTGTTCCAGAGCCGCAGCGGGCCGCCGACGCAGCCGTGGCTGGAACCGGACGTGCGCGCGGCGCTGACAGAAGAAGCGGCGGCGGGCGTGAAGGACGTGGTGGTCGCGCCGATAGGCTTCATTTCGGACCACATGGAGGTCGTGTTCGACCTGGATACGCAGGCCCAGGAACACGCCCGAGCTCTGGGACTGAACATGGTGCGGGCGGCGACGGTGGGCACTCACCCCAGATTCATAGCCATGATTCGAGAGCTGATCGAGGAACGCCTGAGCGGGACAAGAGAGCCTTGGATGTGGCCCTGCCTGGAGAACTGCTGCCCGAATCCCCACCGCATGGGCATGCCGCCGGGACGGCCGGCCTGATGCCCGGTGGCCGAAGTCGCGAGGTGCGGCGAGCGAGTCCGACCAGCGAAGGGGCGGCCTGTCATGGTGAGAGGCGCGCCGACAGTGAGAGAATGACATCCATGCGCGCGAGGAGCATTCGGGCATCGATTGGAGGCGTGTTGGCGGCCGCCCTCATCCTGGCTGCCTGTGGGGGACCCGCCCCACAGAAGAAGGCGGAGGCTCCTAAGAAGGAAGCGCCGTCCGCGCGGCCGATGCCGCCGGTCTACAAAGTCCGCTTCGTGACCACCAAGGGCGCATTCGTGGTCGAGGTGCACCAGCAATGGGCGCCGTACGGCGCCGAGCGGTTCTGGCGGCTGGTGAATCTGGGTTTCTTCGACCGTTCGAAGATCTTCCGGGTGAAACGGGGATTCGTGGCGCAGTTCGGCGTGTCGAACGATGTGCAGACCAATGCACTGTTCAATAACCTGCCGATCAAAGACGACCCGGTGAAGATGAGCAATCGTAAGGGGATGATGACGTTTGCCGCCGACGGTCCGGGGACGCGGAGGACGCAAGTGTTCATCAATCTGGGCGACAACAAGGCGCTGGACAAGCAGGGCTTCGCGCCGTTTGGGAAGGTCGTGGAGGGGATGAACGTGGTCGAGACCTTCTACCCGGGATACGGCGAGATGCCGC
>JBEKHU010000102.1:0-8082 GCA_050012115.1 Bryobacteraceae bacterium
TGCTCACCCCTCACTTCGAGGAGCTGCGCGATAAGAGCCATCGCGAATTTGCGGATTCGCCTGTGCGTGCGGCCTCCCACGCCGGCGCCGCCTATCCCGACGACGAGAGCGAATTGCGCGAACTGCTCACGGACTATCTCTCCTCTCCGGAGCAAGGCCCCGCGGATGCAGCCACGCTCGTCGGCATCGCCGCGCCTCACATCAGTCCCGAAGGCGGGTGGGAGACCTACCGCGAGGCCTTCCGCGCGCTTTCCCCGCAAGTGATCGAACTGCCCCGAGCCGATCGTGCTCGCGGCGAGAAGGTCTTTATCATTCTGGGCACCTCGCACTACGGCGAGCCGGGCCGTTTCGGCCTCACCCGCAAGAACTTCACCACGCCCCTCGGCGAGGCGCGGACCGAGGTCGCCTGGGTCGACTGGCTCGCCCAACAGGCCCCGGACGGCGTGTTGATGGAGGACTACTGCCACTCCGTCGAACACTCCATCGAGTTCCAGGTCGTTTTCCTGCAGTCTCTGTTCGGCCCTTCCGTCCGCATCCTGCCCATCCTGTGCGGCTCCTTCGCCCTCAGCATGTCCGCCGGCCGCAAACCCGAGAACGACGACGCCATTCGCGCCTTCCTGCAGTCTCTTGGCGAACTCGTCGTGCGCGAGCGCACCCGCCCCTGCTTCGTCCTGGGCGTGGATATGGCCCACATGGGCCGCCGTTACGGCGATCGCCCGGTGGCCGTTGGCGACGACTTCATGGGCGAGGTGGCCCAGCGCGACCGCGCCCGCATCGCCCGCCTGTCCGAGGGTGATGCGGACGGCTTTTGGGATCTCGTGCGTCAGAATGAAGACGAATTGAAGTGGTGTGGCACTTCTCCCTTCTACACGTTTCTGCGCGCCGCCCGGCCTTCCTCAGGACTGCTCCGCCGCTACCAGCAATGGAACATCGACGACTCCAGCGTCGTCTCCTTCGCCGCCATGACCTTCCACCGCTAGGCAGCGCTCGAAAGAGAAGCAAGACGCCGCGCCCCAAACCGCCTGCCTACTCCTCCTTTCTGAGACCCAACCTGCTCAGGCGTTGGTCACGGTTTTCCCTGGTAGTGAACGAGTTGGTACGTGGCCAGGTCGACCGTCACCGAGTCGTCGGGCGTCTTTGCCGCCTCGCCGTCCGTCGCCGGATGATACTCGATGCGCAGTTGCTTCGTATCGGCTAGGACGCGCAAGTACCCAAAGTCCTGATCGTCGTAGCTCTCGAAGGTTACCTTGTCCTTCCCCTGGGACAATCCCGGCTGGTCCACGGGGACCCGGATCGCCAGGCTGCCTTTGTGCGTCAGCTGTGACAGGCCGTGCCCCCCGTTCCCGGTGACCAGGAACGGGGTCTGCCGGCCGTCATTGATGCGCGTGAAGCGTTGGTAGTTGTGCGCGTGTCCGGAGAGCACGGCGTGCGGCCAAACGCCCGTCGCAGCGCAAGCCGAGTCGATGTCTTTCAGCATAAGCGGGCTGCCCCCGTGCTTGCCGGCGCTCCCGGCGCCAGTCTGCGTTTGGGCGACGTACGGCGGATGATGCACGGCGATCACCACCGCACCCCCGAACTTTTGGTCCTTGACCCGTTTCAGCGCGGCCTGCAGGAACTTGAGTTGGGCATCGGTGAGGTAGGGGTATTTGCCTCCCTGCGTGGAAATCACCCCCGGATCCTCCAGACAATTGCTGTACAGCCCAAGAATCCGCACGAACGGCGCCTCCAGGGTGAAATAAACGCCCGGCTGGATACCAGCGGTGCGGCTCAGCGCGCCAGATTCGGGCGTCTTGTGGAATGGTTGGCCGGCTGTGCAGAAGTTCTCCAGGAACGCTTGCAGGGTTGGCGTGGACGTGTTGGGCGCGACCATGCCGTCATGGTTCCCGGGCACGGCGAAGATCGGCGCCGGGTAGTTGCGGTACGGATTGTAGAACTGGTCGTAGTAATACTGGGCTTCTCCGAAGCTGTAGACTACGTCGCCCACGTGGAAAAGGAACGAAGGGACAGCCTTCGGGTCCGTTTCAGTGAAGTCGCTGGCCATCTTGTCGGCCACCATCTCTTCGTCCTTCGGGCCATTCGTATTCCCGGTATCGCCAACGGCATGAAAGACGATCTGGCCCGCGCGTTGAATCGCACTCACGACGTCCGGCCCATGTTGGCCGATCGCGTCCGCCAGGCTGAGCACTGGCTCGGCCTCCGCCACTACCGGAAACGGCCTGGGCTTGAGCAGGCCTTTTTCGCTGTCGAGAATCTTGTAAGCGGCTGTGTCCGAGCCGTGCTTCACCACGAACTGCGCCGGATCCGGCGTCGGTGCAGGCTCGGCGAACTGGGCTCCGCCGGTGGGAATCGGGCCGGTGTTATCGGTGGGCGGGGGCGCCGTCGGATCAGGCTTGTGACCGGCGCCATGGCCCGGAGCGTGACCACCCTTCTTGCTGTTCATCGAGAACCCCTTTCTGTCGGACTGTGAGACTCTGCATCCTGCGCGCACACGAACGGCGTGAACAAATCGAATCTGACGGAACAGGTCATTATTGGAGGGTATTGTCTATGAAGTCAAGTTAATTGTCGATTCGAGCCCGCTCGAATGAACTGTCAATTTGGCAATAATTGGCCGTGGCCGCGTCCCCGCGAAGCGAACATTCCTATCACGATATGCGCGAGACGACCGTCGCAAGAGGCGATTCCGGCGCGGAACGGGTAAACCCGCCAATAGTGGGCGGTTTTGCGTCCTCGGCAAGCCGTCCCGCGGAGCCATGTGGAAGACTCTCTCCGACCAGAGGGCAGTTTGGGCAAACCGCTTCCGTTGTAAGGCCTCCGCGGCATGTGTTCCAGCGACGACGATTCGCCTCGCTCAGCCGGCCTTCACGGTGGGACCGAACTGCTGGTTGCCCAGCCTCTCGGTCACTTCGGCTCGGTGGGTTCCGGAACGCTGAGGTCTCGCTCCCAACCCTCATTTTCCAGCCGGATGGACTGTATGGCGACCTCGCTGGTGTTTGCGTCCAGCGTCGGCAACGCCTGGTATTCCGATACCCAGCAGCGGTACACCTTGTACGCCAGCGCGAGTTGCCCGGCCTCGTTGTAGAACTCGATGACGATGTCCTTGCGGAAATCCTTCAGCCCGACTTCCGCGCCCATGTCGGCTCCCAGTCTCCAGACGAGGTTGGCCCAATCCTCGAACGCCGTGTCGTGGCTGACGCCGCGTGCCAGTGTGATCGGTTCGTAGCGGGTCAGCCCAGGGGACTTCCGCGACGTGCTGGGATCCCCACCCTCGCGATGCTCCACCACGTCCGTGGTCCTCACCAGGGCGCTGACGTAGCTCACCCCGGCGACGTATTTACCATCCCATTTCACCCGGAATTTGAAGTTCTTGTAAGGGTCGAATCTGGTCGAGTTAACCGTGAATTCTGCCATTTCGGCAGTGTAACATCAGTTCTTGAAAACCGGATCATTCAAGCGCAGGAGCCCGCCGCGCAGGGCAGGACCGCTCAAATGAGCCGTTCTTGGGTTGAAATGAGTGTGAAATCAACGGCTTGCGATCGAAAAAGCGCTCACTTGAGCCGTTCTAAGACTGCCGCGCCCGGCTGCTAATGCACAACCGGCCTCAGCATGGCGGCCAGCGCAACCACCAGTCCCGCCGCGCCCAGAAACGAGCCTAGCGGCAACTCATAGGTGGAGGCGTCCTCGCGCTTCCACGTGATCCAGACCAGGCCGATCACGCTGCCCGCCAGCGACGCGCCCAGCAGTGCCACGATCGCGCCTTCCAGCCCCAGGAATGCCGCCATCATACCCAACAGTTTCACGTCGCCGAGCCCCAGTCCCTCGCGCTTCCGGACCAGCAAGAACGCCCAGCCCGCCGCCCACAAAAGCCCGGCCAGGGCCACAGAACCGAGCCCTGCCCCTGCCAGTCCAGCGAGCTTTGCGCTCTGGCCTTCCAGAAGAATAGCGATGATCCCCTGGGGCGGCGGCGCGAGCGGTGCCAACGCTATCCCGATCATCCACCCGCCCAGCGTGAATTCGTCCGGCAGGATCCGCGTTTCCAGGTCGGAGAACAGCAGTTCGATCAGGATGAATCCGAACACGCACCATTTGGCCGCAGCCCAGTCCAAGCCGTTCATCCGCACGGCCAGCCAGAACCACGCTCCGGTCAGTCCTTCAACCGCGGGATACCGCCATGAAATCAATGCCTTGCAGGAGCGGCAGCGCCCGCCAAGCAGCACGAAGCTCAGCAGCGGAATATTGTCGAACCAGGCAATCAGCGCGCCGCAGCGGCGGCAGTGTGAGCGCGGCCGCACCACCGATTCGTTCTCCGGCAGACGGCTGATGCAGACGTTCGCGAAACTGCCCAGCAGGAGCCCGAACAGCGCCGCGCACACTTCGATGAAATCTCTGTATTCCAATGGATTACCCGAGCACTTTCCGGTAGCAGGCAAGTGTCCGCTCGACCATGTGCTCCACCGTATAGCTTTGTTCGACCATCGCCCGCGCATTGCGGATCATGTGCTCCGCCAGATGCGGATCGTCCTCCAGACGGCGGATGGCTGCTTCGAATGCCTGTGGGCTGTTCTCCGCGAGCAGCCCCGTCGTGCCGTTATTGACAATCTCCGGCAGGCCGCCGACGTCGCTCGCAATCACCGGCACGCCGTGCGCCATCGCCAGCAGCGCTGCCGATCCAAGCCCTTCCATTTCAGTAGCATACAGGAAGATTCGCGCCGTCCGGAAAGCCTTTTCGAGTTCCCTGACGAACTCGATCCGCGGTTTGACTCCTTTGAGCAGCGACCGGCCCTTGCCCGGGTCTGATGAATCGAGCGCCACGATCCCGCCCGTCCGGTTGCCGGTGTAAGGCGGCACGAAGACGCCGTCCGGGACCAGCGCGATGCGTTCCTCCGGAACGCCCGCCGCCGTGAGTTGCGCGGTGACCGTCCGGGAAACACTCAAAAAGAGCGCGGCGGAACCGTACTTTTTGCCGCTGATAACCGAGTTCTTGACGGGGAAAGCCACACGGCGCGAAACTACGACGGGCACTCGCCGCCCCGGCCCTATCGAGGCGAGCCAGGCCATGGTGTGGGCCCGCGAATCGTGGCAATGCACCACGTCGGCCCAGCCGGACTCCCGCCATACCGAAAACAAGTTAAGTGGCAGCGCCTTCAGGCCTTGCCTCTCCGCTTCGCCAAACAGAGGTGAACCCCGAATTGCCAGCAGCCTGACTAGCATTCCGTGGTCCGCGAGCCCGCCCATCAAGTGCAGCGTCTGCCGCTGCCCGCCGCGCAGCGATTTGCCGGCGTCGATATGTAGCACTCGCATCACTGGCGCCAGCTCATAAAGCGCGCCTTGGCGTACTTCAGAAAGGTGTACAGCGAGGCCATATAGGCGATCGCAAGTCCTTCCACACCATCCAGATAGCCACCCTGCAGGAAGTAGGTCTTGAGGAACGTCCAGGGCGGGTCGAGAAGCAGCCGGCCAGCGCCCACGGGTTTGCGGCGCGCCACGACTTCTTCGGCGGCCAGCGTTGTGTAGCGGTCCATCGATTTCAGGTGCTCGCTCAACGAGCCGCAGGTGTAGTGCAGGAGGTTGCCCTCAAGCACTCCGACGCGACCAGTGGAGACCACGCTTTCATGGACGAACTCGCCCACCCAATTGGCCTTCCGGCGGTCAAATAGTCGAATCTTTCTGTCGGGATACCAACCCGAGTGAAGGATCCATCGGCCGAGATACTGAGCCATGCGTGGGACTGTATAGGCGTCGTATTGCGGACCGTTCTTCTTGATTTGCCAGATCTCGGCCTCGAGGTCTTCGCTGAGCGCCTCGTCGGCGTCGATCGAAAGCACCCAGTCATGGGCGGCCTGGTCGGAGGCGTAGTTCTTTTGCCCGGCGTAGCCCCGCCAGTTGGCCTCGAGGACGCGAGCGCCGTACTTCTCCGCGATCTCGACAGTGCGATCGGTTGAGCCGCTATCCACGACCAGGATTTCGTCGCAGCAGCGCAGGCTTTCGATGGCGCGCGGCAGATTGCGCTCCTCATTCTGCGTGATGATCGTCGCCGAGATGTTCATGCGAATCCGGGATGTCGATCGCGGCAATTCCTGCGGCTCATTGTACTGGAGTGCCGTAGATGAGCGGGGCGGGCATGAAGCTGAGCAGGAAGATCACTCCGGCGAGCGCCATTAGAATCTTGCGCTTCCGGTCCAGCCCCTGCTTGTCATACACGGGGAAGTGTCGGCGCCCGACCAACAGTAGGATGCCCGCCCAGAAGAACCACGGCCAGAACAGGAAGCCGATCAGACCCAGCAGGACGATCACCGCGAGTGACACCCAGCGGTGGCGTTCCCCAAGCCAGGAGTAGACGATGTGGCCGCCGTCCAGCTGTCCCACCGGCAACAGGTTGAGCGCCGTCGCCAGCAAACCGACCCAGGCTGCGCGGGCCACCGGATGCATGTTCAGATCCATCATCCGCGCGCCCGGGAAGATCCACGTGCCCAGCCATTGAATCAGCAGCGGGAGTCCGAGCCGCGTCTCAGCGCCTTCGCCCATGCCGGGGACGATGCGCGAAAGCGCGAGTCCGATACCCAGCGCCGGCAACACGAACACGAAACCGGCCAGCGGGCCGGCGATGCCGACGTCGAACAACTCCTTGCGGCTCTTGAGAGCGGAGCGGAAGCGGATGAATGCGCCGAAGGTGCCGATGAAGCTCGGCGCGGGCAGGAAGTAGGGCAGCGTGCAGGCGACGCGGTGATATCGGCAGGCGAAGTAGTGGCCGAACTCGTGCGCCAGCAGAATCAGCAGCAGCGTGAGCGAATAGGATAATCCGTCCAGCAACAACTCCGGCCGCCGCAGCAGCTCGGGAAAGGTATTCAGGTCTTCGAGAAAGTCCAGCCCGGGCAGGTTGCGCTCGAAGTGAAAGGCCACGCGCGAGCCCAGCGCCGTGGTGCACAACAGGGTCAGCAGGAAAAGGCCGATCGGGATCAGGACCGCCCGCGGCGGCCGCGGGCGAGCGTCACTCTCCACGGGGGCGTGTTCCTCGCTTTCGCCAAGGGCTGCGTGCACACTTCCAGCCGGCGTCGGGGCGGCGCTTAGTCGAGCGCCTGCAGTTCCTTGCCGGGCTTGAAGCGCACTGCCTTCCCAGGCGGAATGGCCACCTCGGCGCCGGTGCGCGGGTTGCGTCCAATGCCTGTTTTACGAGGCCGGACGGTGAAGATGCCGAATCCACGGAGTTCGATGCGGTCGCCGAAGGCGAGCGCGCGCTTCATGGACTCGAACACCGTCTCGACGGCCATCTCGGCCTTGGTCTTGGTGATGCCAGTCTTGTTAACGACCTCATTGACGATGTCGAGTTTGATCAAGTTGAGCCTCCTTTGGCGCCGGGACCCTGCAGGCGCTCGCGGACACCGCGTCAAAGTGCATGGTAGGATTAGGGTTACAGTCTTGTCAAGCGCTACGTTCATTGTCCGTGCATGAATAGTGAGCCAACCTACGCGGTTCCGGGCCCGGAAGAGTTCCGCCGGGCCTGCGCGCGCTACGCCACGGGCGTCACGGTGACGACCGTGGAAGGCATGCAAGGGACGCCGGAAGGGCTCACGGTGAATTCATTCACTTCGGCGAGCCTGGAGCCGCCCCTGGTGCTGGTTTGCATCGATAAAGGCGCCACCGCGCATGTCCATTTCATGGCCGCGCGGGGATTTGCCATCAACGTGTTAACAGAGGATCAGATCGATCTATCGCGGCACTTCGCGACCTTTACCGGCGATCGCTTCGAAGGTTTGCAGTGGCGTGCGGGATTGCATGGCGCGCCCATTTTAAGCGGAGTTCTGGCGTCCTTGGAGTGCGCGACGCGAGAACATTTAGACGCCGGCGACCACACGATTCTCGTGGGTGAAGTCGAACGCACCGAGACGCACGCCGGCACACCGCTCGTGTACTTCGCAGGCGCCTACCGCCGGCTCGGGTAGGTTGCGTTCGCCGCTTTCCGAAAGACTCTTCCGCGGTTTCCCGACCATCTACGAAGGCGTGACGATCCTGCGGCCGGCGCGTCTTTGTTCCACCGCTCGCCTGGCCCGTTAGAATGATCCCATGACACGCCGCAGTTTCCTG
>JBEKHU010000103.1:0-10658 GCA_050012115.1 Bryobacteraceae bacterium
CTCCTTCGGCGGTTGGTTCAAACCGCCACGCCAGCCCCGCACGCCGCTCGAGAAGTTCAACTCCTGGCGTCGCCGCATTCGCTCCGAATTGCTCGATCTCGTCCGTCTGCAATTCACGCCCGAGCACCGCGCCCAGATCCGCGCCTCTCGCCTCGAGGGCGAGCAGAAGGCCCAAGCCGAGGCCCGCCTCCACGCCATTCAGGCGTCGAAGAAGATCACTGGTGACGTCTATGCCAACATCCCGCTGGTGAACCCGCAGCGCGTCGTGCGTGTCTGGCGTTACGACGTCCCTCTCGGCAAGCTGAACGCCTGGGAGCCTCACCCGATTCCCGTGAAGCTCGACCAGTCCGGCGTCTATCTCCTGGAAGCCACTGACGCCCATCGCCAGGCGCAGGTCATTCTCATCGCCTCGCCCATGGTGCTGCTCGCCCGTGGCGAGCACGGCAAGCTCGACATCCGCGCTCTCGACGCCACCACCGGCGAGCCGCGCCCCGATGCCTCGGTGATCCTCCTCGATACTCACGCCAAACAGCGCATCGGCGAGGCCACAACCGGCCCCGACGGCCTGGCCTCGTTCCCCCTTGCGAATCCCGACCTCACCGAATTCCTCGCGCTGGCGCAGCGCGGCGCCGACTTCGCCGCCCTCTCGGTCGGCGGCTGGTCGATCCGGCCCGACCCAGGCAATCTGCAGGGCGCGGTCTACACCGACCGCCCCGTCTACCGCCCCGGCCACGAAGTGCAGTTCAAGGCCATCATCCGAAAGAAGATCGCCGGCACATTCGTCTTGCCCGACGAGCGCGACGCCCGCATCACGGTCACGAACCCCGAGGGGCGCACGGTTCTTCAGAAGACCGGAACTCTGTCCGACTTCGGAACGCTCTCTTCCAACCTGAAGCTGCCCGAGAGCGCGGCTACGGGCGGATACGGCATCAACGTCCAGATCGGCGAGCAGGGGGTCTTCGGCAACTTCACCGTGCAGGAGTATCGCAAGCCCGAGTACGAAGTCCGTCTCGCCGCCGCCACGCCGCGCGTCTTGCAGGGCAACTCCCAGCGCATTACCCTCGACGCCCGCTACTACTACGGCGAGCCCGTGCGCGCCGGCGTCGTCGAATGGCACGTTTACCGCACCGGCTGGTATCCGCCCTGGCACGCCGAGGAATTCAGCGGCGAGGGCGAAGTGGAAGGTGAGGGCGAATCCGAGTTTCGCGGCCAGGAGGTCTCTACGCACAAGGGCTCGCTCGGTCCCAACGGCAAAGCCTTCCTCGACCTTCCGACCGCCCTCGATCAGATGGATCGCACCTACACCGTCGAGGCCCAGGTCACCGACGCCTCGGGCCGCCCGGTCGCTGGCCGCACCTCGTTCCTCGCCACGGTCGGGCCGTTCTATGCGCGCGTCCAGCCCACCCGCTACTTCTTCGCGCCGCACACCAGCGCGGCGCTGCGCATCACCACCACCGGCTTCGATGGCAACCCCTTCCCCAACGTTTCTTTCACGGCAGACATTGTGCTGCATGAGTACCACCCGCCCGTTGCGACCATGCTCGGCCTCAATCCCGGCCGTGGGACGAGTACCACCCGCACCGTGCTCACCGTCCAGGGCCGCACCGGCGCCGACGGCCAGGGCGAGGTCGCTTTCACCGCGCCGGAGTCCGGCTCCTACTCCGTCGAGCTGCATGCCAACGCGCCCTCCGGCCGCATCGTCCGCGGCACTTCCTGGTTCTACACCAGCGGTGCAGGCGGCAACTGGGGCGAGCAGGAGGGCGTCATCCGCATTACCCCCGACAAGCGTAGCTACAAGCCCGGCGAGACCGCCCGCCTTCTGATCATCACCGGCGCTCCCGGCGCCTGGGTCTGGGTCTCCATCGAATCCCAGGCCGTCTACTGGTCGCAATGGATCCACATGCGGGATGCCGCCGAGACCGTCGAAGTGCCCATCCGTCCCGAATGGACTCCCAACGTCTTCGCTCAGGCCGTCATGATCCGCAACGGCCGCTTCTGGCGCGGCCAGAAGATCATCAAAGTGCCCCCCGACCACCGCACGCTGGCCGTCAAGGTGACCCCCGCCAAAACCGAGTTCCGCCCCGGCGAGCCCGCCGCCTACGACCTCGAAGCGCGCGACCCCGCCGGCCATCCCGTCCAGGCCGAACTCAGCCTCGGCGTGGTCGATGAGGCCATCTACGCCATCGAGCGCGACCCATTGCCAAATCTCGTCAAGGCCTTCTACGACCGCGATTGGGACCAGGTCTTCTCCGCCAGTTCCCTGCAATGGACCTTCTTTGCCAGCTCCGGCCACAAGTCGCTCAAGCTCGCCGGACTGCGCCCGCAGCGCCCCTTCGGCCAGCTCAAGCCCGAGCGCCCGCCCGCTCCTAAGATCCGCAAGAACTTCCCCGACACCGCCTACTGGATCGCCAATCTGCGCACCGGCGCCGACGGCCATGGGCGCGTGCAGTTCGAGTTCCCCGATTCCCTGACCACCTGGCGCGCCACCGCCCGCGGCATCACCCAGGACACGCTCGTCGGCAGCGCCGTCAACAAGGTGCTCGTCCGCAAACGCCTCATCCTCTCGTTTGCCTCGCCCCGCTTTGCCGTCGAGGGCGACCAGCTCACCGTCCCGGTGATCGTGCGCAACTTCCTCAACCAGCCGCAGCACGTGTTGCTCACCCTGCAGGCTGCCGGCGCCGACGTGCTCTCCTCCGCCCCTGGCGTCTTCGAGATTGAGCCCAATGGCGAGGCCCGCTTCGACTGGCGTCTCAAGGCCCAGGCCGCCCGCGAGATCAAGCTCACCGGCACCGCCGTGGCGCAGGGCGAAAGCGATGGCCTCGAGATCACCCTCCCCGTCGAGCCGTGGGGCCTGCCCTGGCGCTCCGGCGTCTCCGCCGCGCTCTCTGGCGGCCCGTCTTCAACAAACGACGAGCGCTCGCTCAATCTGCTGATCCCTGACGCCGCCCGGCCGGCGACGCGCCACGTCACCCTCAGCGTCGCCCCCTCCATCGCCGCCTCCATGCTCGGCTCGCTCGAGTTTCTAACCAACTATCCTTACGGCTGCACCGAGCAGACCCTTTCCAGCTTCCTGCCCAACCTCGTCGTGCGCGGTGCGATGAAGGAACTCGGCGCCGGCAGCGTCAATGGCGCGGCCCTGGAAAACATAGGACGCGTCGATGACGCGGCTCTGGAAAAGATGATCCGCGCCGGCGTCAAGCGCATCCTCGATTTCCAGAACAAACAGGGCGGCTGGGGCTTCTGGCGCGAAGATGAGACCGATCCGTTCCTCACCGCCTACGCCGTCTGGGCGCTCTCCCTGGAGGCGTCCTTGCGCGCTGCCAATGTGCCCTACCCGGCACTGCAGGGCGCTGATCTGCTTTCCAACATGAGCACGGATGAAGACAACGACCGGCCCGACCTGGTGGCCTGGCGGCTGCACGCCATCGAGTTCGCCCGCGGCGCCAACCCGCAGGAAATCGGCCGCGTCTGGGACGTGCGCCACGACCTCTCGCCCCAGGGGCTCGCTCTGCTCGGCATCGTCTTTCTGCGCCACAACGACGACCGCGCCGCCGAGATCGCCTCGCGCCTCGAAGGTCTCGTCAAAAAGGACAACCAGGGCGCGCGTTGGATCTCCAAGCGCGACCTTTTCGAGCCCTGGTTGCGCGACGTAGACGTCGAATCCACCGCCTTCGTCCTGCGCTTCCTGTCGCGCCAGAATCCGTCCAATCCGTTGCTGCCCGAGGCCGCCCGCTGGCTCGCCGCCAGCCGCGACAACGGGCCGGCCTGGAATACTACCAAGCGCACCGCCTTCGCGCTCTACGGCCTGACCGAGTACCTGAAGGTCTCCAAGGAACTCCAGCCTTCGTTCAAGCTGACCGTCCGCGCCGCGGGCAAGACGGTCTTCGAGCAGTCCTTCTCATCGAGCGACGTGTTCGCCCCGCCGGCCCACGCCGAGGTCCCCGCCGGCGTGCCCGTCGAGATTCGCAAGGAGGGCTCTGGGGTCGCCTACGTCTCCCTCGAGGGCACGGCGCGGTTGGCCGGCGACCACCTGGAGATGCCGTCCGCCGGCAGCGGCTTCCAGATCGCCCGCGAGCTTTACCGCCTGGTGCCCCAAACACTGAATGGGCGCATCGTGCAGCACCTCGAACCGTTGAGTGGACCCGTGCACATCGGTGAAACAGTCCTGCTCCGGCTGACCGTCTCGGCCTTGAAAGACCAGCGCTACTTGGTCATCGACTCGCCCCTGCCCGCCGGTGCGGAGCCAATCGAACACGACGGGGTCTACGAACTCTCTCCCCAGCCTCCCTGGTGGACCTTGAGCTGGGCCCGCCGTGACCTGCGCGACAACCAGGCCGTTTGGTACCCCTGGCGCATCTACGGTTGGGCCTGGGGCGACTACGGCATCGACCGCGCCGGCGTGTACAGCGCCCTGATCCGCTTCACTAACCCGGGCACCTATCGCCTCGGCGCAGCCCGCGTCGAAGCCATGTATCAACCCGGTCTGTTCCGCGCCACCGAACAGCTCACGCTGGAGGTCGTCCAGCCATGATGCCGCGAAAACCGAAGACTGACGTCTCTGTCCTAGGCGCGCACAAATCCCTCGATCCACGCCCTATCACCTCTGCGCCGAGTGGACTTCAGCCGCCTGTCGCCTGCCCGACTGGCAGGCGTCGTCTGCCCGTATTTCGGTCATTTGTGTTGGCCTGCAAAAAGAAAAAGTGCCAAAATTTGGCGCTTTTTCAACCAAGAATCAATAAGTTACGCTCAAAAAGTGCTAAACTGCAGCCTCGTACCCCACTCCTTCTCTCACTCAGACCAGCGCTGCAGTCCGCGCGAAAACCCCTGTTTTTCCGATCCAGAATCGTCCGCTCCCCCTTGGCGCCCTATCGTAAGCGCCCGCTTGCTCGCTCCGAGAAGTCCGGGCTAGGTAAGGAGGAATCGAATGACCGTTCCTGAAAGCGCCCCAATGATGTCCCCGCTAAAGAACCTTCTCTCACGCTGGCGCGCGGCCTGCTGCGTCGTCTGGCGCCGCAAGCTGCTCTGGCTGATTCTCGCCGTTGCCCTGCCCGTCTGGCTGTTCCTGGATTACCACTGGGCCGGCATCCCGCTGGCTAAATCCTGGCAGGTCATCGTCGTAGCCCTCGGCGGCTTGGTCTTGCTGGCCTCGGCCGGCTGTGCCTTTCGCGTGGTCTTTCGCCCGGTCGTCTGGTCGGTGGCGCTGCGCACGGCCGCGGGCTGGACGACGCTCGTTCTCTGGGCACTGGCCGGAGTCTGGCTGCCGTACCGCCTGCTCTGGCTGGTTTTTCCGCTCGAATCGATCACCGCCGAAGCTACTCTTGCCGCCCTCCGTTTCGCCCTCGCCGACGCTCTTGCGACCGGCGCATTGCTGTGGCTCGCAGCCGTCTTTACACCCCCGGAATCATGCGATACGAACACCTCCTCTCGAGCGCCAAGCGCTTGATTCTACTTGACGGAGACATCACCCGCGTCCCCGTCGACGCCATCGCCAACGCGGCCAATTCCTCCCTTGTCGGTGGGGGTGGTGTGGACGGTGCGATCCATCGCGCCGGGGGGCGGGCGATCATGGCCGAGCTCGATCGAATACGGGATGCGGTCACGCCGCTGGCGGCGGGGCAGGCCGTGGCGACGACGGCGGGGAATCTGCCGGCGAAGTTCGTGTTCCATGCGGTCGGGCCGGTGTGGCACGGCGGCGGGCGCGGGGAACCAGAAGCGCTCGCGTCGTGTTACCGCGTGTGCCTGGATCTGGCTGAACAGAAAGGACTACGCTCGATCAGCTTCCCGTCCATCAGCACTGGAGTTTACGGCTATCCAATCGCGGCGGCGGCGCAAATCGCGATCGGCCAGATCCTCGAATTCCTCAATGACCGGGCCGTAAAAGTCGAGGAAGTGTGGATGGTTTTGTTCGGCGCGAGCGACTTTGAGGTGTACGAAACGGCGCTCAAAACGGCCCTTGCACCGTGATTTCGCGGTGCGCGCTCTAATTCGGCTAAGTCCTTTAGAACACCATAGATACACGGTGAAACACGGTGCACGCGCAAAAATGCGCGTCTTAATGTTTGTAAGTCCCTTGTTTGCCTCAGATCCACCGTGACGCACGGTGCAGCATGTTAATGTGGCACTTTAATGTGCGTAAGTCCTATTATTGCAACAGATCCACCGTGGCGCACGGTGACGCATGTTAATGTACGGCGAAATCCACGGTGAAACTCACCTAAGTCCTGTGATTGCAACAGATCCACCGTGACGCACCGCAACAATCGCGTAAGTCCTTTAGAACACCGTACTTACAGTTCTTGCGCGCACACATTTGCGGCGAAAAACGCCTAAGTCCTTTAGAAAACCGTAAATACGCGGTACACGAAAAAAGCGGTGTTTTTACGGTACAAACACGGTGTTTTCACGGTAAAAACGCGATTTTCATCGCGCCGTGATTGCACGATTGACGTCCTCCGAAAGGCCCGTTTCGACCCAGCCGAGCACGACCGCCTGGCCGTGGCGGGCGATCAGAGCGCGGACGCGCGTGGCGGCGGCGGCGTAGGCGGCACGGAGTCGCGCCTGGTCGGGCGGGGCGGCGAGGGTGTGTTCCACATCCGGAGTCCAGGCGGCAGGACCAGTGTTCTCGCCGCTGAGGGTCACGACGAGGCCTTCAACGAACCAGCGTGGCAATGGATTGCGCGCTTTTTGTTCCAGTATTACATGAAGCATCTCGTGCAAGATCGTTGAATCCAGAGCGCTTCTGGCTCTAAGACGCTCCAGCGGCTGCAACCGGATCGTTGAGCCGCGCGTGCTGGCCAGCAGGAAACCGGGCTCGCCGGTCGCATCGCGGTACGCATCGAGGGTCGGGTAAACGACGACCTGGACGCCGGAGCGGGCGGTCAAACCGGTGCGCTGCTCCGCTACAAGTAGCGCCCTTTCGCACACAGACAGTAAGCCACTTTCCGGAGACTCGCTACGAATAGTCACTCGCTCTCCCCGCAACTCCTTCCAAACAAAGCCCTGAGCGTTCACGGCGACGCGCGTTCCGGGGAAGTAAAAGGCAAGGATTTGCCCAACTGACTCGTTCGCGCGGCCGCGCGCTTCCGCGCCATCCTGGCACAGTCCGACGCCGTGGCCACTGCCCCGCCCCGCGAAGACCGCATCGGTGCCTTCGATGTGCACGTCGTACAGGCGGCTCTTGAGGTAGTTCCAGCCAAGTGCCCGCCCCACAGCGAGATGGACCTGTTCGGCGTCGAGCTGGCCGGAATCAGTCCATAGGGTCGCCACGCGGCCGGAGGGTGTGCGAGAGGCCACGCGCAGGCTGCGGATTTGGGGCCGGCCGAGCGCCTGGGCTAAATCTTTCAATGGGATGCGGGCGGTCCAGTCGCGCGGCACGAGGCGGGCGCAGGCGTCGTCCTTTTGCACCGGAAGCCAGGGGCGCGAAGCGCCGGGCCAGACGGCTCCGGCGTCCTCCGTTTCGCCGCCGCAGTTGCGGTGAAAGAAGACGTCGGCCGGCCGGCCGCGGGCCCATAGAATCAAGCCGTTAGTTGCTTCGACGGCGGCGCGGACGTGCGGCGGCGCGGGGCCGCGGAGCAGGCGCTGGCAATGCGTCGTGTCACAGAAGTCGTAGCCTTCGGCGCGGTGGCGGCCGGCGTTGACGCGGGCGTAGGTGCGGATGGTGATGGCGAGGGCTTCGAGCGCGGCGGGCGAAGTGAAAACGCCGGCCTCGCCGTTGAGCGCGGCGGCGGTGTAATCCTCGATATCGAGGGTCTGGATGGAACGATGGCCGCCGGGCTCGCGCCAGCCGACCTTAACGGTGGCGGCGCCAGCCGAGAGGCAAAGCGAGAGAATCAGCGCAAGTGTCCGTTGACCCATCGTTCCGCCAAGAGCCGAGCCTGCTCCGCCGCTTCCCCGCCCCCGGTGCTGCCGGGGACACGGACGGCGAAGACGATGCCGTCGCCGAGTGTTGTTTGTTGTCCAGTGCGGGGCGGCTCGCGAAAGGCCCAGCCGGCGAACCAGCCGACGCTCGAACCGGGGCGCGCGCCGCGGGCGGTGCCGGTTTTGCCGGCGATGAAGACGCGGTCGGTGAGGGCGTGGCCACCACAGGGTGCGGCCCGGAGTGCAGGAGGTCGGCATACGCCCGAGCCAGCGAAGTGGGCGAGGCAGAGACGCGAGACAGTCCCAAGGCCTGCAGACCGGCCTGCTCGACGCTGGGGGCGAGCTGGGCCGAAAGACCGAAATTGCGCAAGACCGTTAGCAGCCCGGCGGCGCTCAGACGGCGCGACATGGTGGCGAACCAGTAGTTGCAGGAGGCGGCCAGGGCTTCGACGGCGTCGAAAGGGGGAGCGGGGTGGACGTGGGTGCACTGCAGGTTGTGGCCGGCGAGGTGGAAGCCGCCGGGACAGGCCAGGCGCTCGTCGGGCTTGAGCAGCTTGCGCTCGAGCAACGCGGAGAGAAGCAGCGGCTTGAGGGTGGAGCCGGGGAGAGCGGCGGTACGAGTTGCGCCCTGCTCGAAAAGCACGCGGGAGCGCACGTCCTCGGACTTGACACGGCCTCCGGCCGTGTCAAGGACAACGGCGTCCGTGGCGAGCGCCGCCGAAGGGGCCGCGGCGGAAGGGCCGGCGGGCGCAAGGGCGAGCGTCGAGAGGAGCCAGTCGCGGCGAGTCATGCGGGCTCAGTCATCGGCCGGGACGCCGCGGGGCGCCGGGATATCGAAGAGATCGAAGTATTTTCGCGGGACCCGGGCGGGTCGCCCGTCGGGGGTGATGAAGACGTGCTTCGTTTCTCCGGAGACCAGGAGTTGCGAGGTCGCGGCGTTGCGGATTTCGTAGGCGAAGCCGATCATGCGCGCGTGCGAGAAGGACAGGCGGGCCTCGACGACGACCTCATCGTCATAGCGGGCCGGGGCGACGTAGCGGCAGTGGGCCTCGACGACGGTGAGCAGGAGGTGGTCCTGTTCTTCAATCTCGCGGTAGCGGACGCCGCGCACGGCGCACAACTCGGTGCGGGCCATTTCGAACCAGGGGAGGTAATTGGCGTGATAGACGATGCCCATCTGGTCGGTTTCGGAGTAACGGGCCCGAAGGCGGACCTGGGCTTTTTCGGGGAGTTCCACAAGACTATTCTTACTCGGGCGGGCGTGGCGGGGGGAGTTTGGGTGGTGCCTGAAATGTGCGGTGGACGAAAAACAACTAACGCTTGCTTTCCGAGGAGCTCCGCCACAACACGCGGCTAGCCGATGCCTTCAGTGAGAAGTGGGAAGACTTCTGAGCTGCGTACTGTCTGCATTTCGCCTAATACGACTTCTGCCGGATTCACAAGGCTCTGCGCGTTACGCCTTCAATGGAGGCCAGGATCACGAATCGGGCGTGGGAGGTCGCCGAGTTGCTGGCCCGGAGTCCACTGAGAAACTGGACGCCAGAGAGCGACCGGCGTAGGATGGGGCAAGCGCGATTGATCCTATTCGGTTGCCACCGTTAGGAATGGCTGGTACCCAGTCAGTGAAGCGTTAAACGCGGTGTGATTGGTGTGTACCATGAGCTGCGCTTGGATTGTTGAAGAAGGCGGAATGTCGTTCAGTCTCGAAAATCAGCAGTGGGTGCAGGAGCAGATCCGAGCGGCTCTTGACAAGGCTCTCAGGGGACTCAAGCCTCCAAGTGGATTCAAGAAGGCACTTTATCTGCTCCGCGAGTATGGCGTGTTGGCAGGTACAGCCATGGTTATTGTTGCGCTACTTACGTTTGCGGCGGCAGGTTGGAATGCAGCCAATTCACGCTTGGAAAAGGAGGTTGAATTTCGGACGAAGACCATGGACACTCTGGCGAGGATTGATGAGAGACTTCAGCGCATGCAGGACGATATCAGAATTCTTCAGGCCCCTCAATATCCTGCAAGGGTCCTGAAGGAAATTGCGCCACTTCCGCCGAAGGAATTCGTCCGAAATCTTCCGGCGTTGAGAAAGGCCGCTGAACAGCCAACAAGCCGAGTTGTAGCGGACGTACCAGTTCTTCGGAGAATAGCCTCGAACCTTCTAGCCGTTCCCGAAAACACTCCAGACTATTGGCCTACAGTCTGCCAGTTTCTCCGATTCGCCACGAATGGAGCCGCGTCCAGGGTTCCTCCTCCGGGACGTCCGCAGGTCATCATTGCCCGTAACTTCGGCGGTCCTCTGAGGTTATCGTTTTCGGACAAGGTCGTGCTTTTAGATGGGGGAGACCTGTTAGGAGACGTCAGCTTCGTAAGATGCCGGATTATTTTGACCGGAAACCCCGTTAGGATGAGGGGGGTAAAGTTCATCGACTGCGCGTTCGATCTGCACGTGGACAATTCTCCGAGTCAGTTTACGAGAGAAGCAAGCGCGCAACTCTTGGCCTCGAACCTCACGTCGGTCACAATGACCACGCCAAGGCAGTAGCTAAGCAGGATTTGGGCACTGTCATTCGCGGGCCAAACCCCAGCCGTTCACGGCACATTTCAGGCGGTGTTGGACCGGGCGCGGGAGCAGCGCGGCGAGGCACAGGCTGGCGAACACCGCTCCCGCACGGTTGCGGCTCAGTCACGCGGCTCAGTCCCGCGTTTGAGAGCCGGTTTGCTGGCATGCAGGTTGTTGCTGAGCCGCGACCGTGAGCGGTAGAGGGGCGTCAGGACACAGCCGCGAAGAAGACGGCCATTGGTTCGCC
>JBEKHU010000104.1:0-8067 GCA_050012115.1 Bryobacteraceae bacterium
TTTTGGGCGACAGCCGGTATCAGCACGAGGGCGCGAGCGCGCAGGTGCAGCCGGACGGCTCTTTCGTTCTGGCAAACGTGCCTCCGGGCCTGTGGGATATCGGCGTGGAGCCACTGCCGAAGGGCGGGTATCTGAAGTCGATGACGCTGGGCGACGAGGATGTCCTGCGCAAGGACATGCTGATCACGTCGGCGCCCGCGGCGCGGCTGGAGATCGTGGTGAGCGCGGCCGGAGCGGAGCTGAGCGGGCAGGTGGAGGGCGGGCGGGCCACGACGGTTCTATTGGCTCCGCAGGGCGACAACGCGGCTGTGCTCAGCTTCTATGGCGTGACCGGCGTGGATAACAAGGGAACCTACCACTTCCGGGGGATGACACCGGGCATTTACAAGCTGTTTGCTTTCGACGACATGGAGCAGGGCGCCTGGATGGATCCGAATTTCCTGACGCCGTTCGTGGACCAGGGGACCGTGGTGGAGTTGAAGGAAGGTCCGAACACAAACGCAAATCTGCACGTGATCCGCAACGCCGGCGCCGGCGCGGGGGAATGAGGTGCGCCGATGAACGCGCTGAGCGTGATCCTTCTCGCTGCGCAGGTGTTCGTTGTTCCGAGGTCCCCGTCCTCGCAGCGGCAGGACGAGCCGCCGTGGTCGCTGAGCGGGCAGGTGGTCAACGCCCTGACCGGAGAGCCGGTGAGGGGGGCGCAGGTGGCGGTGCAATGCGCCAGCCGCAATTTCTACCGGCAGACGACCACGGACCGGGGCGGGATGTTCTCCGCGACCGGGCTGGGGACCGGCAGTTGCCTGATCTCCGCGACCCACCGCGACTACAGCGGCATCATGGGGCTGGGACAACCCGGGACTTGGGCCGACGTCAGTTCAGGCAAAGACACATCCGGCGTTCAGGTGAAGCTCATGCCGGGGGGCTCGATCAGCGGCCGGGTGGTGAATGACGACGGCGAGCCGGTAGAGGGGTGCGCCATCCAGGTTTATTCGCCGCTGCACCTCGGGGACAGCTCCAGCCTGCAACAGCGACGCGGGACACAGACCGACGACCAGGGCGAGTTCCGCATCGCGGGCCTGACCCCGGACCGCTACCTGCTCTATGCGCAATGCCAGGAATCGCTGCCCGTCGAGCGCCCGCTCGCGCCCGCCGATTCGCGGTCCGAGGAGCCCGCCGAGTCTTGGCTGCCGGTGTTCTACCCGGACAGCCCGGCCGCCGCCGGCGCGACGATGCTGAGCGTCCTGCCCGGGACGGATCTGCAGAATATCGAATTCAAGCTGAAAGCCACGCCGGTGGTTACGGTGCACGGCAGTGTCTTGGCCGCGCCGGGCCTGAACGTCAATGTGCAGCTCATTCCCGACGCCGCCACGGGCAATCCTTCGGCGCCGCTGGGCGGCGGCTACGATCAGAAGGATGGCACGTTGCGCATCGATTACGTACCGCCGGGCGCCTACCGGCTGCAGGTGTCGAGCATGTCGGGGCAGCCGGACTCGCTGGCCATCGCGGAGCAGCGCATCACGACGGGCGCGGCGAGGCCGGAGCCCGTGGCCGTGCAACTGCAAATGGCGCCGGTGCTGAGGGGTGTGGTGGAGGACCCGCCCGGCTCGGATTCCAATTCCGGGATGCGAGGGGACCAGCACGCGCTGGCCGTGCCGCGGGTTCAACTGGGCGGGAGGCGTCAACCCCAGCAGCCGGACGCTCCGCCGCCCAAGGGTTGGGTTCAATTCATGCCGTTGTCGCCCTACTCCAATCCCGGGTATCACCAGGGACAGGGAGAGGTCCACCAGGACGGAAGTTTCGAGATGCAGGGGCTGGGGCCGGGACGCTACCAGGTGCGCTATCTGCCGTCGATGACGCAGGCCTTCGTCGATTCGATGCAATACGGGGAGACGAAGCTCGAGCGGGACGAAATCGAAATCACCGCGGGCGCGCCCGGCCTGCTGAGGATCGTTTTAGGCGCCAAAGGCGCGCGGGTGCAGATCCACCTGCCGGACGATTCGTCCTCCGAAAAAGCCATGTGGACCGTGTTCCTGATTCCGGCCGGAAAGGCTTTTTCGCCGATGGCGGGTGGCATGCCTGCGCTGACGGGCGGCAGCGGGGCCGATCTGACGTACGACAATCTGGCTCCGGGGAGATACTTCGTCCTCGGGGTGCAACAAACTCCGCCCAACTTCGGAATCAACGAGCGGCTCTTCGACCTGATTCAATCGCGACTCGAACCAGTGGACATCGGCCCCGGCGGCGCGACCACGATCACGCCCAAGCTCTTCACGAGCGAAGAAATCAACCGTCTGGCGCTGGCCTTCCTGCAGGGCGAGAACCAGTAAGCCGGCGCGTGCGCTATTCGGCCGCGGCGGGACCGGCTTTCGGCTCGGGTCCGCCGAAGGACTGCAGCGCGAGATAGTTCGGCCCGAAGCGCTTGATGTTGTCGTGCTGCTTCTCATACTGGTCGAAGTGCCGTTCCTCGTCTCCCACCAGGCCTTCGAAGATCTGCTTGGTGGCGGCGTCCTGCTGGGCGGCGCACTCGATGGCCGCCTTGTTGTAAGCGATGCCGCTCCCCTCCTCCATCGCCATGGCCTTCACCAGCATGGCCTCGGGGTCGGTGATGGGCGCGATGGGGCCGGCGGGCGCCATCTTGACGTCGCCTTTCAGGAAGAGAATCCGCTCGGCCAGCGCTTCGACATGGCCCATCTCCTCGATGGCGGTGCGCTTGAAGAGCACCGCCAGGGGCGCGAAGCCCTGGTCGGAGAGATGGAAATGGAAGTACATGTACTGGTGGACGGCCTGCAGTTCGTCGGCCACGGCCACGTTCAGCAGATCGATGCTATGAGTTCTATTCATACCGGCGCCTCCGCAACTATGATGCCACGATCCGGGGAATCCGGGGCCGCGGAACTGCGCGTCATTCTCCACGGTCAAGAGTCATGGCGGCGGACGGCTCAGGCGCCGGCCTGCCAGCCGTAGGTCCGGAATTCGCAGGAGATCTCCTCGCCGCGGACAGTCAGGACGGCGAAGCCCTCGGGGCTGCCCAAAAAGGCGCCCTTCCACCAGTTGCCGCAGACTGCTCCGGGGGTGCTGTAGCGGCAGCCGCCGTACTCGACGATCTCGCGCACGTGCGTGTGGCCCTGCAGGACGGCCTTGAGCTTGTATCCGGCGAACAGGTCGAACACCGGCCGCGGGTTGGAGATCAACAGCGTCCTCAAGAGGTCGGGGTCGGAGCCGGAGAATTGGCCGGTGGCCGAAGCCAGCGGCATATGGGTCAGCACGACCAACGGCGTCGTCCGGCCCGTCTTGGAGAGATCCGAGGCCAGCCAGTCGAGCTGCGCCGCGTCGATCATCCCGAACCAGCTCCCGTCCTCGTCCGTCTGCACGGAATCCAGCAGGATGAAGTGCCAGCCCTTGTGGTCGAAGGAGCGGTAGCGCGGCTGGCCCATGCGGTCCTCGAACAGCTTCTTGCCGTACAGCGGATCGGAGGCGGAAACCCCGGATTTGTTCGAGATTCCGTAGATGTCATGGTTGCCGATGATCGAATGGACTGGTTTGGGCAGGTCCCTGGCGGTCGACAGATAGAGGTCAAACAGCAACTTGGCGCGCGCCGGGCCCTGTTCGAAGACATCCATGACCAGATCCCCGCCGGCCAGGGCGAAATCGTGCGGAATCTGCGCAATGGTCCGGAAGGCCTGGGCCGTGCCCTTGGCCCCGCGGCGTTCCGGCTGGATGTGCGTGTCGGTGAAATGGACGAAGGTGAAACCGGCCTCATCTGCGGCGGATCGCGTGGCCAAAGGCGCAAGCGCGGCGGTAGTCAGAAAGTCGCGGCGGCGAAGCATGAATCCTCTCCCTATCGAATACCGCTGTAACGATTGCGGCGGCAATCGCCAGTATCGGCGTTGGATGCGCGACTGCGCAAGGGCGCTGCCACTAAACTGGAATTAGTAGCCGCCGTGCAGCCTTCGTCGCCACTTTCGCCGTTAATCCCCCCACCGAGCCCCACTCGATCACTCCTCGGACGAATGCGCGCCGCCGCGGTTGGGCTCGTGCATCGCATCTGGCGCAGCGTGCGCGGCGCGGCGGTGGAGTTCCTGCTCGATTGGCGCGCGGTGGCCAGGTACCTGGCCGAGCCCGAAACACACGTTTACGCGTTTTCGATTGCCGCCAACGTGTTACTCGCGTTTTGGCCGTTCATGCTCGTGATGCTGTCGATCGCCAGGCACGTGCTGAATTCGCCGGCGGCGGTGAATGGCATCCGGCTGGCGATCGTGGATTACTTCAAGGAGACCACCGGCGGATTCCTTGCGCGCAACCTGATCGACGTGGCCCTGGCGAACGTGCACCGCGTGGAATGGCTCTCGGTGCTGCTGCTCCTTTTCACGGCCAACGGCGTCTTTCTCCCGCTGGAGGTCGCGTTGAACCGCGCCTGGGGCGTGACGAAAAGCCGCAGCCTGTTGATGAACCAGGTGGTGAGCATGTGGCTGATCTTCGCCTGCGGCTCCGTGGTGCTGCTCTCGGGCGTGGTGACGGGCTCCGGAGAAGTGATCTGGCATTGGATCTTCGGCGCCCCGTCGCAAGCGCCGCAGTTGTTGCTGCAGGTCCTGTTCAAGCTGACCTCGATCCCATTCACGGTGCTGGTGGTCTTCCTCGTCTATTGGAAACTGCCGAACACCAAGGTGCCGTGGCGCGAGGTGTTGCCGCGCGCGGCGGTGGTCGCGCTGCTGTTGGAGGCGATGAAGTGGGTCAACCTGGCGATCTACCCCTGGGTTTACCGCAAGTTCGAGCGGGAGTACTCGATCTTTCGGCACTCGGTGACGATCTTGGTGTGGAGCTTCTTCGCCGGGCTGATCGTGCTGGCCGGCGCGGATTGGTCCGCGCGCAAGGCGCGCGAGGAGGAGATGGCGGCCCGGAAGGCGGCGCCGGAGACTCCGGCTGCCGCGCCGTTGGAAGCCTGCGTGAGTCCGTGCCCAGCCGGGAGAATCGGATAGAATAGACGAAATTCCGAGAGAAGCGTTCATCTGAGAGGTTTTATTGAAATGGCCGAGAACTCCGAAAACGTGAAGCCCTTGCAGGGCGATTCCGAAAGCAGCCTGCCGCGCAGCGCCGCGCAGGAGATGACCCGGCGCGAAGCGGTCAGGACCGCGGTGGGCGCCGCCGCTCTGGCCGCCGCCGCAGCCAGCCTGGTGGAAGGAGCTCCGGCCATCCTGAAGGCGCGCGCCGCTACCAACTCCGTGTCCTTCGGCATGATCGGCACCGGCAGCCGCGGCAGCTACCTGCTAAAGCACCTGAAGGGGATCGACACCGGACAATGCGTAGCCATCTGCGACATCGACGACGCGGCGATGAACAAGGCGCAGCAGACCTACGGCGGCAATCCCAAGCGCTACAAGGACTATCGCGAGCTGCTGGCGGACCGCAACGTCGAGGCGATCTTCGTCACCGTGCCGCTGTTCCTGCACTTCCCGGTCACCAAGGACGCCCTGGAGGCCGGCAAGCACGTGTTCTGCGAAAAGAGCCTGGTGTTCAAGCCCGAGGAGGTGCACGCGTTGCGCGCGCTGGTCGCCTCAAAGCCCAAGCAGTTGCTGCAGACGGGCCTGCAGCGCCGCTACAGCGGGATGTACCAGGCGGCGCGGCAGATGATCGAGAAGGGCCTGCTGGGCGAGGTGGCCTACGTCCAGGCGCAATGGCACCGCGATCCCGGCTGGAAGATGAAGAAGGACGTGCCGGAAATCGGCAACTGGCGCCTGTTCCGCAAGTGGTCCGGCGGCGTGGTGGCGGAGCTGGCCTCGCATCAGATCGACGTCGCCGACTGGATGCTCGGCATGACGCCCGAGGCCGTGCTGGGCCTGGGGACGCACGACTTCATGATGGACGGCCGCGACATCCTGGACAACGTCCAGTTGATCTACAAATACCCCAAGGGGCGGCGGCTGGTCTGGACGGGCATTTCGACCAGCTCGCACTGGGCCGGCGTCGGCGGCCAGCGCACCGAGATGGGCGAGATCATCTGCGGCACCCAGGGCACCATTCACATCACCGTCGGCGACGACAACAACAAGCCGATCGGCATGTGGTTCCGCGAGCCCGTTCCGCCCTCCAAGGTGGAAGAGGCCAAGAACAAGAAGAAGGAAGAAGTGAAGGCCGGCGCGACCATGATCTCCGCCGCCGGCTCGCGGCCGCTGCCGATCCTGCTCGACAAGGACCTCATGAAGGGCAACGAAAGCTTCCTCGAGAAGGAGATGAAGTTCGCCCGGCAGTGGCTGTACATGAAGGGCGTCATGGTGCCGCTGGAGGACAAGAACCCCGTGGACACGGAGCTCGAGAGCTTCTTCGACGGCTGCCATACGCTGAAGCGGCCGAAGGCCGACCTGGAGATCGGGCTGAACGATTCGATCGCCGTGATCCTTTCCAACATCGCGCTGGACGAGGGCCGCATGGTCGCCTTCAACGAGATCGAGAAGATGGGTCTGCCGGGACAGAAGCCCGCCAAGCCAGTCAAAGCGACCTAAGCTGTCGTCGCACGCAGGTGAGGCCGGAAGGGCGCTCCGCGAGGGGCGCCCTTTTTGTGCCCACTATCGCAGCAGCGGTTGCAGATAGCGCAGCACCGTCGCGGCCACCCGGCGCGCGCCTTCGGCCGTGGGATGCAGCGCGTCGGGCTGCATCAGCCGCGGATCGGTCGCCACGCCTTCCAGTAGAAAGGGGATCGTGGCGACGCGCTTCTCGCGCGCCAGATCGCGGAACACCTTCTCGAAACTCTGCACGTAGTCCGGGCCGTAGTTGCGCGGCAGCGTCATGCCCGCCAGCAGCACCTTGGCCCCGCCCCGGCGGAACTGGTCGATCATCTGCGCCAGGTTCGCGCGCGTCGCCGTCAGCGGCAGGCCGCGCAGCCCGTCGTTGGCCCCCAGCTCGAGGATGACGACGGCGGGCTTCAACTGCAGCGCCTGCTTCACGCGGTCCACGCCCCCGCTGGTCGTGTCGCCGCTGATGCCCTGGTTGACCACCCGGTAACGCAGGCCGCGCTGGTCCAGCAGCTTCTGCAGATCGTCGGGAAAACTCTCGCCCGGCTCGAGCCCGTGGCCCGCCGTCAGGCTGTCGCCAAATGCCACGATCACCGGCCGCGTGTCGGCCGTGCGCAGCCCCGGCAACGCGCCCGTGTCCAGCGCCGCCGCCATCGCGGCCACGAATAAACGTCGCGAGTACATCCCCTGCCATCATAAAGGGGGAAGCCTCGCCAATATGAACCCCAACGCGCCTGAGCCGCCAATCCTCGAACTGAGCGGCGTCACCAAGTGGATCGACACCGGCGCGCATCGCGTCGACATCCTGCGCGGCATCGACCTGCAGGTGCGGCGCGGCGAGTACGTCGCCGTGATGGGCGCGTCGGGCTGTGGCAAGAGCACGCTGCTTGGTCTGCTCGCCGGCCTCGACGGCCCCAGCACCGGCAGCATCCGCGTCGACGGCGAGGAGATCTCCGGCCTCGATGAAAACCGCCTCGCCGAGCTGCGCGGCCGCAAGATCGGCTTCGTCTTCCAAAGCTACCAGTTGATCCCGACGCTGACCGCCGAGGAGAACGTCCTGCTGCCGGCCGAGCTGGCCGGGGAACTCGGCCCCGCGGCTTTTGAACGCGCCCGCCACCTGCTGGACACCGTCGGCCTGAGCGCGCGGCGCGACCACTATCCGGTGCAACTCTCGGGCGGCGAGCAGCAGCGCGTGGCCCTGGCGCGGGCCTTCATGCGCCGCCCTCCGCTGCTGCTGGCCGATGAGCCCACGGGCAACCTGGATTCCCAAAGCGGCCAGCAGGTGCTCGAGCTGCTCCTCAGCCTCAATCGGCAGGAGGGCGCGACGCTCGTGCTCGTGACGCACGACCCCGAGCTGGCCGGCCACGCCTCGCGCATCCTGACCATGAAGGACGGGCTGATCATTTGCGACGAGATGCGGGCCGACGAGCCGAAGACATGAGATTCGCGGCTCCATGGAGGCTCGCCTGGCGCGTCGCCCGCCGCGAGGCGCGGGCCTCCGCCCCGAAGTTCCTCTTCGCCGTTCTGGGCGTGGCCGCGGGCGTCGGCGCGCTCACCGGCG
>JBEKHU010000105.1:0-8055 GCA_050012115.1 Bryobacteraceae bacterium
TCTGTACGTGACTTTCGACGTCTACGATGCGCAGCCGGACCCGGCGGATTTGAAGTTGCGCCGCGTCAAGGTGAGCATGAGCCTGTTCAATGGCAAGGGTGTCAAGGCATTCGAGGTTGGACCCGTCGACGCGACGCAATTGGCCGGCACGAGCCCGGAGACGGTGCCGGTGCAAATTCAAGTTCCCCTGAAGAACCTGGCGCCGGGGCGCTATATCTGCCAGATCAACGTGGAAGATCAACTGGGCCGGAAATTCGCATTTCCGCGAGCGCCGCTGGTGATTCTATAAGCCTTCACCGGAGATTCCCAACTCCCGTAGCAGCGGCTTCGCTTTGTAGACATTCTCCAGCGCCTCCGCAATGCCCTGCACCGCGACATGGACGGCTCGCGCCTGCTCGTCGGTGTAGAGATACGTATTAGGCAGGCTTTCCAGGTTGCCATCGAAGACTACGCCCACCAATTCACCCGCGCGGTTGACCGTTGGACCGCCGTGATCTCCGCCGCCGATATCGCATGTGCTTACAAAGTCCAGCGCCGTGATCAGATTCAACAACGGCTTGCTCTCCAGCCAGCGTTGTGGCACTTGGTAGGGACCCTCGTTATTCCGGCGATAGTACAGACCGCCAAATGTCGCCGCGTACGGCTGCGGGATTCCGGCGCGGTCCGTATAACCTTTGACCATGCCGAATTCCACACGCGGTGTGGAAGTAGCATCGGGATACTCGGCGTCGCCGAACAACAGGTAACGATACTGCGCGATCTTCTCTGCGGCGGAGGTTTCGAGCGACCCGATAACCTCCTCACGTTTCTTCCGCAGACGGCGCGCCGGCGCGTCCAGGAGCGACGCCAGCCGGATCATCGCATCGTCGGACTTGAGTACCGCGTCGGGGCTCGACGCGAGCCGCCGCTGCTCACCAACGTCCTGCAGCCGGCTCGCTTTCACGAGCGCTTCGGCGGCCTGCTGCGGCGTCTTGCCGCCGAGGATGGCCTTAACCGGCGTTTCCCTTTCTTTCAGGCCCTTCAATTCTTCGAGGTACTGCGCAAGGAGGATAATCTCCACGGAGTCAGGGACCGGGGCATCGGGGTTCTTCGTCAGCGCCTGTGAGTCCGGTTCGTCGCGCAGCCGCACCAACTGGCGCGCGATCCGAAACAGATTCGATCCCTGCGCCGGAGCTCCTTCCAGGATTTGGTAAGGCTTCTCAAACGGAGCCCAGGTTTTATAGGCGGCCGCCACCTGGTCCCACACTTTGCCTCCCGCCGTACCCAGTTTCGGATCGCTCTCGACGGCGTGCCGGATCTTAAGATCGAACGCGGTCTTGCGGAGCACAAGCCGGTCGTCGCGCAGACCAATCAGCTTACCGGCTGCGGAGTTGTAGCTTTCCAGAAACTCAGTCAGCAACGGCTGCGCGAGCCGCTGATTGTCCTCGCTTTGCGCCCCGAACGCGGTCAGTTGCTGAATGCGCGGCCTCAAGCGGGCGAGGGCGGCGGGCAGGGCGGTATCGCGGTAGAAAGTGAGTTGGGCGGCCGTAGTCTCGCGCACCGTGGTGGCGGGATTGCCTGCCGCGAACACTAGATCGCCCTCCTTCACTCCGTCGGCCGACCACTTGAGATAGTGCGGCGTAGCGGCAGGCTGGCCGTTCTCGTAGACACGCAGGAACGCGATGTCCAGGCCGTACCGCAGATAGGTGATGCTATCTCGCTCCCTGCCGAAAAAGGCGAGCGCATATTCGGGAGCAAACACGAGGCGAACGTCAGTGTACCTCTTGTACCGATACAAATCGTAGCGGCTGCCCGAAAACAGCGTGACGACCGCGCACGCGCTTCCCGCCGTAGCTGCGCAGTCACTCTCGATATGCGCGATCTCGGCGCTGCGCGCCTCAAGCACCCGCGCGGCCGGCGCACCTTCTTTCGACGCGGCTTTCACCCGCTTGGTCACGTCCTCGATACTCGTGAGGACGCTAGCCTCCAAGCCTGCGCACCGGGTTTCGGCAAGCTCCGAGGCCGCATAAAAACCATCGTGCACGTAGTCGTTATGCGCCGAACTGAGCTTGGCCAGGCAGCCGGACACGATGTGCTGATTCGTCAGCAGCAGGCCTTTCGGCGAGACGAATGAACCCGTCCCGCTCCCGATTCTTGCGGAAGCCAGCCTTAGGTTGTCCAGGAACTGACTGCTGACTTCGAAGCTATATCTTTGCCGGACCGCGTCCGTGGGGAATTGCTGAAACGGCCACATGCCCTCGTCCGCGCCGATTGGCAGTATGCACGTCCAGGCAAGCAGCATCAATTTGCGGTTCATGAAACTTCCACGTCCATGATAGGAAAGAGCGTCGCTTTCGGTTCTCGGGTTACCACATTTCTGATTGGTTAGCCGCTGCCGGCGTCGGCGTCGAAGTGGAACAGTACGAGTCCTGCGGTCGGCAGGCGGAGGCGCCAGGTCTCCCGTGGCAGTTTGCGGCGGCGCTGTCTTAACAGGTCAAGCCAAGACTGTCGGACATTGTCGCAGTGCTGGCGCACCAGGATCAACGGAGCGACGGAATACCCTCCTCCGCACTTCGCCCCTGACCTGTGCCCGGCCTCATCTCGCATTCATTCGTAAGTATCCGGCGGAAGATTCCGCCAATGGAATTAGTGCTGCCGGACGGCCTGTGGCGCAGCGTCCCGATGCCCGAGGTCTTCTCGTGGGAGCTGGACTTCCTGCAACCGCTGGCGCCCGATTTGGGGACGGCCGGGGTGGTGCTCGGTGCGCCGTTCCTGGACATCGGTACCTCGGAGCTACGCCCACGCGGAGAGCATCCTGCCCGATCTGGGCCCCGCTGCGGCGTGAAAACACTCCTCAAAAACACCGTGATTTCACCGTGCAGTGCAACTCGCCGAGATTTTCGATAAGTCCTTTAGAACACCGTAGATACACGGTGACGCACGGTGCGTGCGAAAAAATGCACGCTTCAATTCCAATAAGTCCTTTACTTGCAGCAGATGCACCGTGAAACACGGTGTGCATGCTAAAATGCGCGGCTTAATGTTTCTAACCCCTTTGATTGCAACAGATCCACCGTGACGCACGGTGACGCGTCTCAATGTACGGTGAAATGCACGGTGAATTCTCAATAAGTCCTTTAATTGCCACAGATCCACCGTGAAGCACCGGGCACACAAAAAACGGTGTTTTCACGGTAAAAACACGGTGAAATGCGGTGTTTTCACGGTAATATCGCGATCGGCGCACGATGGAATCACGGTCAATCTAACGGTGCGCAACGCGGTGCACCACTGCCGGTCCCGTCCGAATCCGAGGCGAATGTGGACCGAAGACCCAGACCCTCCGCAGTGCGCCATTCACTCCTCGCGTCCGCGCCCGAACGCTCCACAAGAACCCGAAATCCGGTGCCGTTTCATCTGCTGGATCTGACGCTATTGGGATTTGTGGACACCGTCTCGCGCTTCGAAGTTATTACTATTTTCCCTTGGGCGTGTCCTTCTTCCAGATACCGGATAGCCTCCGGGACCTCACTCAGCGGGTAACTCCGGTCGATAACCGGAGTTACTTTCCCGGCTGCAAGGAGCTCTTGCAGGATGATCAGGTCCTCTTTGCTCAAATGCGCCAGAAACGGGAGCAGCTTCTGGCTCCCGAACCGCGTTAAAACGACCGCTTTGAGCATGCCGGTGAAAGGTCCGAGCCAGCGCCCGTTGTCCGGTCCCCCGACCAGCACGAGAGTCCCCTTCGGAGTCAGCGCGCGCCTGCAATCTGACAACGAATGGTTCCCGATCATGTCGAGTATCAGGTCATACTGCTGCCCACTCTGGGTGAAATCCTCTCGGGTGTAATCAACGACCTGGCCTGCGCCGATCGATCGGACCATGTCCACATTCCTCGTGCTGCACACGCCGGTCACGTCCGCGCCGAACGACTTGGCAATCTGCACGGCGAACGTCCCCACACCACCCGCCGCGCCGTTGATCAGGACCTTCTGCCCCGGCTGAATCTGCCCCTTGTCGCGAAGACCTTGCAATGCGGTGAGTGCCGCGGTAGGTACGGCCGCCGCTTGCTCAAACGTCACGTTATCTGGCTTCACCACCAATGCTCGGTCGGAAGCACACACATACTCCGCAAAGGCCCCACGGCACGCGCCGAACACCTCGTCGCCTGGTTTGAACTGCGTTACGTTCCTGCCAACCGCTTCGACCTGGCCGGAAAGATCAACGCCTAGGCGTGTGACCTTTGGTTTGCGCGGCCCGGCCAGTATGCGAACGAAGTACGGCCTGCCTCTCATGAAGTGCCAGTCCAGTGGATTTACGGATGCCGCATGAATTTGTATCAAGACCTCATCGTCCTTGGGGATGGGTTTTGCCACCTCCGTGAACTGAAGAACATCCGGGGGGCCGTATTCTGTGTATACAATCGCTTTCATAAGTCGTCTTCACAAACTCGGGACGGAAACCCGGGACGGTGTCTGCACTGCACCCCTTGGCTGAGACACGGAAACCTGTGGCAGTTCGGACTCGTGACCCGTTCTCCGGCGCCATTTGCGGCGCATCTGACGCCTCGCGTCAGCGGCCCGCCGTGGAGGCAATCTGCCGCCACCGGACTTGTCGCGCCGCGCGGCGACCTGTGCAAGGCCGGACGTGATTCCCGGCCTATTGAGTCGCCTTCCGCGCCAGCCGAATGCCTTGGTAGCCGAGAAAGCCCGTGACCACAACGGCGATCCCACTGGCCCACATCGGAACTGGAATGTCGTAAACGACGAACGCCACGCCAAACAGGATGCGTAGCAGATGGCACAGGGCAATCAGCACAAAGACCACCCCGGCAGTCAGCAAATATGCTTTTGGGTTCATACTACCTCGGTCCTGCTCCCAGACGTAGTGTACACCTGCAAGCATCAATCGGCTCACCGCGGCCGCCCCAAGGGTGCCGCTCCTGCTGGCCGGGTAAAACCCGGAAACCCGGGGCGATTCTGCTCTAAGACCCGGGACGGTATCCTTAAACCCCGTTTTCCGCGGCCATTTGCGGCGCCTCTGACGCCTCTCGTCAGTGGCCCGCCGTGGAGGCAATCTGCCGCCACGGACTCGTCGCGTCGCGCGGGGCGCAATGCCGCTCATGCGATCTGAAAATGTCCCCGATCAGAGTGGGAACCGCAGGGTAGCCGCGGCTTGTCGCGGGGGCGCGAGCGCGCGGGTTTTGAAGCCGCGGATCGAGCACGGGGCGCAGGGGCAACCCGCTCAGGCTGAGCGGATTTTTGTAGATAGGTCATTTGTTTTCAATAAACACTTCGCTCAAGTTTAGCGGACTGCCTTTTGGGAGCCAGCGCCACCGGGCCGCTGCGCGTCCCCGGCTGGACATCGTTCCAGGACCGAACTTTGGCTCTCCACTCCAGGCCGCCCCTGCACTGCGTAAAAGGACCTCGGAGCGCTTCTGGAGTCGCGGATCGATTAGACTCTTGAATGATTCAGTACGATGAAGCATCCCGCTCTCTCCCTGTCTCATCAGCGGCTTTTCTGGCTACTCGCCATCCTCTGGGCGGCCCTGCTCTTGCCGGACCTCGGCGCGCGCTACTCGTTCGGTTGGGATTCGTCGCAGTTTGACCGCGCCGTGTCTGAATTTGACATCGCCCGCCACCAGCCCCACCCGCCCGGCTACCCGCTGTGGGTTCTTGTCCTGCGCGGCTTGTCGCCGATCGTTGGCAACCCGAACCGGGCGCAAGTCTTTCTGGCTTTGCTGTTCACCCTCGCCGCCCTGTGGTTCTTCCGCGCGTTGGCGCTGAACCTGCTGGGCGATCGCGCCGGCCTGTCCGCAACCCTTCTGCTGGCCTTCTCGCCGGTCGTCTGTTTGAACGCCAATTCCTCGCAGATCTACGCTGTGGACCTGTTCCTCTCCTGCTTCGCCGGTTGGCTGGCCGCCGAACTCTGCTCGGGCCGGACGCACCGCGCCCTGCCCGGCCTGGCCATCGTAGCCCTTGCCGCCGGATTCCGCCCCAGCGGCGCGGTTTTCCTGTTTCCGCTGTTGGGCTTTGCCTTATGGCGCTGCGCCATGAAAAGGCCGCTCCATGCTGCCGCAGGAGTGCTGACCGGCGCAGTCTGCTGGCTGGCCTGGCTCGTGCCCACCGCTTTGCTCACGGGCGGTTTCAGCGCTCTGGCGGCCCTCAACCATGCGCAGATGGAAAACAGCTTCCGCAAGACCTCCATCTTCTTCGGCGCTCCGGCGGTCGTACATGCGCACAAGGTGGTTGAGGTATGCCTGTACTTCGCCCTGGCCCTTTGCGCCTTCATTCCTCCCCTGGCGGCTGGCTGTTGGTCGCGCCGTAAAGGCGATGCCGATCAGGCGCCGCGCGCGCACCCCGCATGGGCCACGCCGGTCTTCTTCGTTCTCTGGATGGCGCCGAATCTGGCGCTGCTCTACCTGTTTCATTGCAGCCAGCCGGGATACCTGCTCTTGTCTCTTCCGCCCCTGGCCCTCCTGCTCGCGTGGTGGGCCCGCGGCCCCTTGAAAGGCCTGGGATGGACCGCCGCCGGCCTCGCCGCCGCCCTGCTCGCGGGCTATTTCCCGTATGAGCGGTTCATCCACCCGGCGGCGACGAAACTGCCTTTTCTGCTGTTCCGTTCCACCCCTCGCATTTCCAGATCGATCGAGACTTCTCAGCGTGAGATGCGGACCCTCATCGATTCCATGCCCGGACGCCCCGAAGAGAAGTTGATCTTCTGCCTGCGGCAGGAGTTTGAGGCGCCCAACATAAGGACCGTCACTTACGATTTCGCCGATGTGGCGTGGGTCGAATTCTGGAACTCCGGCTTGCGAGCATTCGCCCCGCACCAGAGCGGCATCTCGTTCACTGCGCCCGCCACGGTTCGTTCCGTCGCCTGGCTGTGTGACGGAGCGGGACTTCCCCCCGCTATGCGTTCGCAATACCCTGACGTCCGGCGGATCGCCGGGAACGCTCTGTATTCCTTCTGGGCCCCACCCGCGGACAACCCCCGGGTGGACGAGATTCTCAAGACCCTACAGAATGGAGCGCGGGTCCCACGACCTTAAGCCCGGACAAGGACCTGCACACCACCATGCGAACCATTGTTGTCGTCCCCACCTTCAACGAGCGTGACAACCTGGTGGAACTCGTCGCGACGATCTTCGTGCACGCCGAGGATGCGCACATCCTGATTGTGGACGACAACTCTCCCGACGGGACCGGGCAGTTGGCAGACGAGCTCAGTCAGCAATATCCCGGCAGGTTGTTCGTGCTTCATCGCGAGAAGAAGCAAGGACTGGGGCCGGCCTACGTCGCCGGCTTCGAAGCCGTTCTGCAACAAGGGTATGAAATGATCCTGCAAATGGACGGCGATCTCTCGCACGACCCCAGCTATCTGCCCGGCCTGCGGGAGCGCTGCCAGAATTGCGACCTGGTGCTGGGTTCCCGATTCGTGCATGGAGTCAACGTTGTGAACTGGGATCTCAAGCGGCTGCTCCTCAGCCGGCTGGCAAGCCAGTACGCCCGGTTCCTCCTGCGAATCCCTTTTAGCGATCCTACCGGCGGCTTCAAATGCTGGCGGCACACCGCGCTCAGGAGTCTCAACCTGCAGCAGGTCCGCGCCAACGGCTACCTTTTTCAGATCGAGATGACCTACAAGGCGTTCCGGAAGGGGTTCAAAATCGAGGAATTCCCGATCATCTTCTACGAACGCAAGGTGGGCCGCTCGAAGCTGGACTGGAAGATCATTCTGGAAGCGATCCTGGGCGTGGTACGGCTGCGCATGGACTTTTGAGCGTCCTGCCGCCGCCACAGGTTGCCCAGAATCGAGGCCATCACGCTCAGCCACAACCGTACATCGTTGGAACTGAATCGATGGCAGCTCAGCCGTGTCCGCGGCGTCGCCTGCCTGCCTGGACCCGCCGCTCCGCTATGCCCGGCAATTCCAGTGAGAGCGGCAACGGCCCGGGATTTCACCACGGATGTTCGAGCATGCGTCGACACATCGCGGGGCGACGCGGTAGCGGGTTGGCGGCCCGATCAGCCGAGCCAGGTGCCGATGCGGTCCCACATAATCTCGAGGTTGCGCGCGTTG